>DATEDO010000036.1:0-4591 GCA_035281625.1 Candidatus Methylomirabilota bacterium | reverse complement strand
TGTTGGCCTTGATCTTGTGCATCGGCACGTGGCCGGGGCCTTCGATCATCACCTGGACATTGTGCTTCCACGCGACCTTGGTGAGCTCGCCGAGGGTGCGCAGCTCGGCGAACTGGGCCTCGTCGTTCGCGTCGGCCTGGCAGCCCGGCCGCAGGCCGTCGCCCAGCGAGAACGCGACGTCGTAGGCGGCCATGATCTCGCAGATCTCGCGGAAGCGCGTGTAGAGGAAGCTCTCCTCGTGGTGGGCGAGGCACCACTTCGCCATGATGCTGCCGCCCCGGGACACGATGCCGGTCACGCGGTTCGCGGTGAGGGGCACGTAGCGCAGGAGCACGCCGGCGTGGATGGTGAAGTAGTCCACGCCCTGCTCGGCCTGCTCGATCAAGGTGTCGCGGTACACCTGCCAGGTGAGGTCCTCGGCCTTGCCGCCGACTTTCTCCAGGGCCTGATAGATGGGAACGGTGCCGAGGGGGACGGGCGAGTTGCGGAGGATCCACTCCCGGGTCTCGTGGATGTTCTTGCCCGTCGAGAGGTCCATGATGGTGTCGGCGCCCCAGCGGGTGGCCCACGTCATCTTGTCGACCTCCTCCTCGATGGAGGACGCGACCGCCGAGTTCCCGATATTGGCGTTGATCTTCACCAGGAAGCGGCGGCCGATGATCATCGGCTCGCTCTCCGGGTGATTGATGTTGGCGGGGATGATGGCCCGCCCCCGCGCGACCTCGTCCCGGACCAGCGCGGGCTCCACGCCCTCCCGCAGGGCCACGAACTCCATCTCCGGCGTGATGGTGCCCTGCCGGGCATAGTGCATCTGAGTCACGCGGCGGCCGGGACGCGCCCGCAGGCCCCAGCGTCCGCCCGCGCCGGGCTCGACGTCGCCGCGTCCGAGAATCCAGCCCTGCCGGAGAGGCGGCAGCCCCTGCTTCAGGTCCACCGTGTGGTCGGGATCGGTGTACGGGCCCGAGGTGTCGTACAGGCGGATGCGCTCGCCGTTCGTGAGGGTGAGCTCCCGCGCCGGAACCCGGAGGGTGGCGTCGCGTCCAGAAAGGTAAGTCTTCATGTGGCCTCCCTACGCTGGCATTACCCAGGTCAGGTTGATGGCGGTCGGCGGCCCGATTGCCGCCCTCTCAGCCCGGTTGTCCGCCGAGCTCCCGCGCAGATTCTGCGTGTGAATGGTACGGCGTGCGCGGGAGGCGGTCAAGCGCCCGTGGACGCCACTTGGGGCAAAGATCTCGAAGGGGTCCGGGCTATAGTGGAAACGACCGATTACATTGGCGGCACGGCCCACGTGTGCCGCCGAAACCACGTCCTCCGCGAGGATGGCCGGAGCCGAACCGCGAATGGTGTCAAGCAGCGCGTCCGATCCATCGGCGTCACGCGAGCTCGAGGTGTTCGCCGAGTCGAGCTGGCTCGTGGCGTCCACGCTCGATCTCGGTGAGGTGCTCGAGCGCCTCGCCGACGTGGCGCAGACTCGTCTCGGGGTCGACATCGTCCGCATCTGGCTCGGCGGCGAGCGCTCCGACACCCTGACCCTCCGCGCGGAGACCGGCACCTCCGGGAAGAACGTGGAGTTCCAGCAGTGCTTCCGCCTCGGCGAGGGCCTCGCCGGCCACGTGCTCGAGAGCCAGGAGCCGCTGGTGGTCGCCGACGTCCTCGCCGATCCCCGCTTGAAGAACCGGACGTGGCTCGAGGCGGAGGGCGTGTGCTCGGTCCTCGCCGTGCCCATCCTCCTCGACACGAGCCCCATCGGCATCATCGCGTGCATGACGCGCACGCGCCGCGAGTTCTCCCCCGAAGAGGTCAAGCTCGCCGCCGCCGTGGCCGCCCCCGCGGCCACCGCGGTGCGCAACGCGGGCCTCTATGCCGAGGCCCTCGATCGCCTCGCCGAGATCCAGGCGTTCCAGCGGGTGACGTCCGAGACGCTGTCGTCCCCCGATCTCGCGACCGCGCTCCACGCGGTGGTGCGCGAGACCCGCCAGCTCCTGCGTGCGGACGCGGCGCTCTGCTCGCTGGCCGAGGGCGCCGGGCGGGACGGGCTGCCGGTGGTGACGCACGGGGCGCGTGTGGCCGAGATCCCGGGCCTGCCCGCGGACGCGAGAGCCGGGCTCGCCGCGCGGATCTTCGCCACCCGCCAGCCCGCGCGGACCGACGACTACCTCGCCGACGGCAACTTCCCGCACTCCGCGCCGCTCGACGACTGGGCGCGGGCGGAGGGCGTGCGCGCCATGGTGGGGGCGCCGATCCTCGACCGCGACGGCAAGGTGACGGCGATCCTGTGGGCGTACAACCGGGGCGCCGCCGCCTTCGCCGACAAGGACGAGGCGGTCATTGCCGGCATGGCGCAGCAGGCGGCCCTCGCCATCGGGAGCGCGCGCGGCGTGGAGGGTGAGCGCCAGGGCGCCCGGCGCACCGCCGCCCTGCTCGAGCTCGCACAGGTGTGCGCGAGCATGCTCGAGCTCAAGCCGCTGCTCAGCGCGGTCGCCCGTCAGGCCGCTCAGGCCCTCGGCGCCGAGCGCTGCACCATCAATCTGACTCAGGGCGGCAAGCTGCAACCGATGATGGCCCAGTTCGCCGACGGGCACACCGATCCCGAGCTCTGGGCGCGATTCAAGGCCCTGGCGCAGGCCGGCGTGCAGACCATCGCCGCCGACTCCGAGGCGGTGCGCACGCGCCGCCCCGTGGTGATCGACGACGTGTCGATGTCGTCCTTCGTGACGCGGGAGTGGGTGGAGGCCTTCGGACTTCGCTCCATCCTGGTGGTGCCGCTGGTGTCCGGCGACCGCGTCATCGGCACCCTGTCCCTCGACGAGACGCGGAGCCAGCGCGTGTGGAGCGAGGGCGATCAGGGCCTCGCCATGACCATGGGCGCGCAGATCGCCCTCGCGGTCGACCGCGCGCGGCAGTACGAGGAGTCGGCCCAGCGCGCCGCCGAGGTGCAGACGCTGTCCGCCATCGGCGAGACCCTCGCCTCGACGCTCGACGTGCAGGAGGTGCTGGACGCCATCGCCGACAGCGCGACCAAGGTGACGGGCGCGCAGCGGGCGGTCGTGTTCGAGATGGACCACGAGTCCGGCCACCTGCTCGCCCGCGCCATGCGGGGCATGAACGTGGAGAAGGGCTATCTGGTGCGCGTGGGCCAGGGCGCGGTGGGAGAATGCGTGGCCCGGCGCGCGCCCGTCATGAGCGCGGACGTCTTCGCGAGCCCGCCGCCCGGCTACGACTCGCTCCAGGAGCAGCAGAAGGTGACCCTCACCGAGATGGCCCGGCGCTTCGGCTACCGCGCGGTGCTCGCGGTGCCGGTGGTGAGCCGCGAGGTGGCGCTGGGCGCCGTCGGCATCTACTGGGACGAGGCGCATCGGCCGGACGAGCGCGAGATCCGGCTGCTGACCGCGCTGTCGCGCCAGGCCGCCATCGCCATGGACAATGCCCGCCTCGTCTCCGACCTGCGCCACACCCTCGACGACCTCAAGGCCGCCCAGGAGACGCTGGTGCGCGGCGCCACCCTCCGGGCGGTGGGCGAGCTCGCCGCGGGCGCGGCGCATCATCTGAACAACCTCATGGCCGTCGTCCTCGGACGGACTCAGCTCCTCCTCATGAAGAAGCCCCCCGAGGACATGGTGGCGAGCCTCAAGACCATCGAGCGCTCGGCGGTGGACGCGGCCGAGACGGTGCGCCGCATCCAGGCGTTCGGCCGCACCGACAAGGACGAGGTCGTGGGCGCGGTGGACCTGGACGCGGTGATCGGCGAGGGCATACAGCTCACGCGGCCGCGCTGGGAGCACGAAGCGCAGATCCGCGGCGCCCGCATCGAGGTCATCTACGACGCCGGCCCGATGCCGCGCGTGCCCGGCCGGGCCGCCGAGATCCGCGAGGTGATCACCAGCCTGCTCCTGAACGCGGTCGACGCCATGCCGACCGGAGGCCGCATCGTCATTCGTACTCACGCCGACAAGGGGCGCGCCACCGTGGTGATGAGCGATTCCGGATCGGGCATGGCCGCCGACGTCAAGCGCCGCGCCTTCGAGCCCTTCTTCACCACCAAGGGCGTGAAGAGCACCGGCCTCGGGCTGGCGGTGGCCTACGGCACCATCCGGCGCCACGGCGGAGAGATCAGCATGGACAGCACCGAAGGGATCGGCACCACCGTATCGTTCTGGCTCCCGAGCGCCGCGCCCGCGACGGCCGCTCCCGCCGCGCCCGCGGAGGCCCCGTCCCAGCGGAAGGGGAAGATTCTCGTCATCGACGACGAGGCCTCGGTGCTGGAGATCGTGGAGGAGGTGCTCTCCGCCGACGGCCACTCCGTCACAGTGGCGCACGGCGGACGCGAGGGGCTTCTCTCCTTCTCGTCCGGCCGCTTCGATCTCGTGATGACCGACCTCGGCATGCCCGACCTCAACGGCTGGGACGTGGTGAAGGCGGTCAAGGAATCCCAGGCAAGGACGCCGGTGCTGGTGCTCACCGGGTGGGGTGACAACGCCGAGGCGCCCAGCGGCGTCAAGCCCGACGGCTTTCTCACCAAGCCCTTCGACCTCAAGCGCCTGGCCGCGGAAGTGGGCAGCGCCCTCGCGCGGGGCTGAGCCCGCGCCGAGCG
>DATEDO010000035.1:0-4606 GCA_035281625.1 Candidatus Methylomirabilota bacterium | reverse complement strand
CCGGATGACCTCGTCCTGGTGCGGCTGGAGGTCCTGCCCGCCCACCGATGCCACGAAGGCGGCCATCGGATCGTCGATGGCGGTCTTGACGCCGCTCAGCTCCTCGAGGACCGCGAGGCCGCAGAACGGCACGTACACGGGCGAGTAGCCCCCCTCGTGGCTCAGGACGAGCCGCCCTCCGCAGAGCTCGTCCGCGGCCGCCATGAGCATGCGCGTCATGGCCCGGAAGGTCTCGCTGTACGCCATCATCCGTCCCAGCGGGTCGTACATCCCGCCGTCGAAGCCCGAGGGCACGACGATCAGCTCCGGCCGGAACGCGCGGAGCACCGGCACCACGACGCGCTCGACGGCGGCGAGGTAGGCGCCATGGCCCGAGCCCGGCGGGAGGGGGATGTTGAGGTTGAAGCCGGCGCCGGGGCCCGCACCACGCTCGTCGAGGCCGCCGGAGTCGCGTGGGTACAGCCGATCCTGATGGATGGAGATCGTGAGGACCTGAGGATCGCGGTAGAACGCGTTCTGAGTGCCATTGCCGTGGTGGACGTCCCAGTCCACCACGGCCACACGCGCGACGCCTCGCTTCGCGCGGGCGTGCTCGATGGCCACGACGACGTTGCCGAAGATGCAGAACCCGCGCCCGCGGTCGGCCTCGGCATGGTGGCCGGGCGGCCGCACCAGGGCGTAGGCATTGCGCACGCGCCGCTCGAGGACCGCGTCGACCGCGGTGATCGTGCCTCCCGCCGCCAGCAGCGCGATCTCGAAGGAGCCGGGTCCGAAGGGCGTGAGCTCGCCGGCGTTCCCTCCCGATGCGTCGCTCATCGTCCGAATGGACTCGATGTAGGCCGGGGTGTGGAAGCGGAGGAGCTCGTCCACGGTGGCCATCCGCGGCTTCAGCGCGACCAGATCGTCGAACAGGCCGGCCACCTCGACGAGGTTGCGAAGCCGTCGCTTGGTCTCCGGATTCTCGTAGTGCTCCCAGGCCTGGATCCATTTCCGGCCCGCGGACGCCGCCGTGGCCCGGCCGGTGTCGTGCCACATGTACAGCTCGTGCGAGACCCATCCCGTCGTCATGGCGGGATGCTACCAGCGGCGTGTCGCGCGGTCGCCCGGCGCGATCGCCGCGTCATCCGGTCCGGGCCGGGTCGCGAGATGCTCGTAGCTCTTTCGCGCGAACCAGGCGGCGTAGTCGCCGAACTGGATGGGCGGGTACTTCGCGGGATTCGCGGGAGAGGAGCAGCCGGGCAGGCATTCGATGAGCGTGTCGTGATGCGGATCGCAGAAGAACGGGATCGCGTAACGATCGCGGCGCGAGCGGTTGATCACGCGATGGGGCGTCGACAGGAAGCGCTCGTTGGTCCAGCGATGCAGGATATCGCCGCCGTTCACCACGAACGCATCCTCGACACCGGGCGCGTCGATCCAGCGGCCGTCGGGGAGCTGGATCGCGAGGCCGGGCACCGGATTCGGGGCCAGCAAGGTCATGAAGCCGGAGTCGGTGTGAGGGACGAGACTGACGTCGTCGCCCTCATCGTCGCCGAGCGGTGGGTAGTGCGACATGCGAAGGATGATGTGCGGCTCCGCGTACGCCGCGTCGAACGTGTCGGGGGGCAGGTCGAGCGCGACCGCGTAGATCGGGACGAGGCGCTGGCACAACCGCTCGAGCGCGCGCATGTAGGTCAGCGCCGTGTCGCGGAAGCCCGGCACGTCGGCGGGCCAGCGGTTCATGGCGTGGAAGCGACGGTTGGCGAGGACGTCCGGGTCGTCGGCGCGCCGCTCGCGCCGCAGGAAGAACGCGTCGTTCCGGCTCCGGCGGCGCTCCGCCCACTGCCCGCTGTCCATCGCGAGATAGCCGATGTTGTGCTCGTCGGTGCGGAGGGCGAGCTTCTTCTCGAGCGGCTGCGCGTGAAAGGACGCGGCGGCGTCATAGGTCGCATCGATCAGCGAACGGTCGATGCCGTGCCCGCGGAGGTAGTAGAAGCCGACGTTCTCGAACGCCCATCGGAGCTCGGCAGCGAGCGTCGCGAGGGCGGCTCGCTCGCCGGCCAGATAGGCCGAGACGTCGAGCATCGGGATGGCGTCCGCGATCAGGAGCGGCGTGGGCGGCATTCACAGCCTCCAGTTCGGCGCGAGCCTGGCCATTATAACCAGAGCGTGTCCTGGCGTCGGTGAGCTCGAGGATGGCGCGAATGCGCCGCTCGTGCGACGCGGTCGCGTACCTTACGTGAAGATGCCCAGCGCGCGCAGGATCGCGATGAGGATGACCGCGCCGACGAGCGAGATGATGAAGCCGCCCAGTGAGCCGTACGCCGCGATGCCAAGGACCCCCGCCATCCAGTGGCCGAGCACCGAGCCCACGATGCCGACCACGACGTTCGCAATGAGCCCCATCTGCGCATTGGTCTTCATGACCATGCTGGCGAGCCATCCGATGATCCCGCCGATGATGATCGCGATGAGAAAGCCCATGGGACGTGCCCTCCTTCGAGTCGCCCGGCGTTGAGTGCGACCGGTCGACGATCACTTCTACCCTCACCTCTCCACCCACGCGCCAATCACCCGCCGAGATGAGTCGGGATCCGGGTGCGGCGACCGTAGCGCGCGGCGGCGGGCCGGTCAAGGCACTCGGGCTCGCTCGGGCAACGCGGCCCGTCTACGGGATCGAGACTCCGGATCTGGCACAGGTCGTCCGCGCCCGAGGTTCACCTACAAGGGCCAGGCGGTCGACGTGACGCGGGTCGGGCGCGAGCTGGGGGTGCGCTACGTGCTCGAGGGCAGCGTGCGCGAGCGGTATGCCGAGGCGCTCCGGCGCATCGGGATGCCCGAGTAGCGGGCGGGGCCCCCGCGCGCGGGACGAGCCGCGCACCTCCTGACGACCTGCCGCTGCCGCCCCGGGGTGCCCACGCTCGGCCTCACCACCGCGTCGACGTCGGCAAAGTCTGCTCCAGAAGTGCTTGATTTCTTGACCTTCGACCACTCGTATTTAAACTTAGCGCCCAACTCTTGATAAGACGGTTCCTTGTTCAAGTGAGCTGAAGACGGAGGGCGGGCCATTCGGCGCGGCGTGACCGGGCGCTTCGACGTGACGGCCGCGGGAGGGGAAGAGGTTCGGGCGTTCGTCCCGCACCCACTGCCACCGGTCCCGCCTCTCGTACTGCAGGGGCCACTCCAGCCCCTGCTCGAGCGCGCCCTGCTGGCGCTCGGCCGGCTGGATAGCATTTCGGCGCTTCTTCCCGCTACCGATCTCTTCCTCTACGCCTATGTCCGCAAGGAGGCGGTCCTCTCCTCCCAGATCGAGGGGACGCAGTCGTCACTGTCCGATCTGCTCCTGTTCGAGATGGAGCAGGCCCCCGGCGTGCCAATGGACGACGCGGCGGAGGTGTCGAACTACGTGGCGGCCATGGAGCACGGCCTGGCGCGGCTGGGAGAGGGGTTCCCCCTGAGCGTCCGGCTGATCCGTGAGATTCACGCGCCTCGGGGTGCGGGCGATCATGTCGGGGAACCAGGAGAAGGGCTGCCTGAGCGCCAGCAAGTGACGTAGAACACGTCATGAAAACACCGCCGCCTTCGCGCCGCGATCGTCGCGGAGCTGACGAAGCGCTTGCTCGCGCAGGGGCGGGCGGCACGAGTTGAGGCCCGGCGGGTCCTAGCGCGAACGCCCGAAGGGCTTGGCCGTGAACGCGGAGTCGTCGCTCTCGTGAATGAAGAGCCGGCCCGCGAGCCCCTCGGGAGTCCGACGGGCCCATCCGCGCCCGCAGACGGGGCGCCCGTCCAGGTCCTCGCCGCTCCAGCTGAACTCCGCGACGGACGTGCCGTCGTGCTCCACCACGCGATAGTCGATGTCCGCGCTGATGCCGATGAAGACCAGCTCGCCGCCCCGCCCCGCCCCAAACGTGAGCTGCGCCGGGTCGGGATCGTCGAGGGCATCCGAACCCCATAGGTCCGCCGCCACGATGCGCCAGCGCCCGCGGAAGGGGTTGCGTCTGCGCGTCGGGCGGGCGCCGGCGCGGCCCGTCACGAGGCCCCACGCGCGCGAGTCGGGCGCTTCGCGATCGCCCCAGTGCCCGACCGGGTCGACGGTCGAGCCGGCCGATCGATGAGTCGCTTGACCTGCGCCGCGAAGGTGGCCGACGCGACGTCGAAGTCGTCGAGCTCCTCGTCCCAGAAGCGGGCCAGGAGCTGTCCCTGTCTGCCGATGGCCCAGGTGTAATCGCGGTTGCCGATCAGGATGCCGAGCCGGCGCGCGAGGGCCGCGTGGTCCCTCGGGTCGGCAATGATCACGGCATTCCGGTCGTCCACCAGATTGCCGCGATAGAACGGTTGCGCGGCGATCTCCGCGGAGCAGACGAGACACGCCCCCGAGGCGAGCACTTCGCGCGGGATCAGCGGGCCATGGAACGGGATGGGGAAATCGCGCTCCAGGAAGCACACGGCGTCGCAGCGTCGGAGGAACGAAGGAACGCGCCACGGCGCGACGGGCGGCAAGATCCACGAGCGCGCGGCAAGCGCGGGGGAGGCCAGAATGGCCTCGTAGTATCGCTGGAGGACCTCGAGGTAGCCGCAGCTCATGGTGAGAAACGCGAAGGGCGTATCGCTCGGCGCCAGCGATGAC
>DATEDO010000034.1:0-3433 GCA_035281625.1 Candidatus Methylomirabilota bacterium | reverse complement strand
CGGCGGAGACCGCGCTCGCGACCTTGCGCGGCCGCCTCGGCGTCACCGAGGCCTTCCGCCGTGACGCCGGGGCCGGGGCAGTGAGCATCGAGCTGATCGTCCCGCGCGGTGCCTACGCCGAGTTCTCCCGCGGGCTCGGCGAGATCGGCCGCTGGTCGGTCGATCGAGAGCCGTCGTTCGCCGAGCCCGCTCCGGCCGGCTCTCATGTTCGCCTTCAGATGCTGCTCGCGCCCTGAGCGGGAGCGCCCCGCGTCCCGCGGGGCGACGAGGTTCACGCTGGTGATCCTGCTCCTCGGGATCCTGGCGCCGCCGTTCGCGGCGCGATGCCTCGCGCCGGTGGACGACGCCGCGCAGGATCTGCGGAGCTTGCGCGCCCGCCCGCCGGGCGGATGAGCGGGAACTTCCGCCGTCTTCTCCGGTCCAACTCAGCAGACGCACCAACGCCAGACCGACCGGGAGGACGGACCGATGAGACGGAAGCTCTTGGCCTTCGCCATGCTCGCTTGCTTCACGGCCACGCAGGTCGCGGCGGCCGCCCCCGTGCCCATCACGCGCGACAGCCAGAAGGACGTGATGATCACCATCTACAACGGCAACCTCGGCCTCGTGCGGGACGCGCGCGAGATCCGGCTCCCCGCCGGGATGAGCGACGTGCAGTGGAAGGACGTGGCCGCGGCCATCGATCCGACCACCGTGCATCTGAAGTCCCTCACCGATCCCGCCGCCCTGCGCATCCTCGAGCAGAACTACGAATACGACCTCGTCTCCAGCGCCAAGCTGCTGGAGAAGTACGTGGGGCGCAAGGTGCGCCTCTACGGGAACGACGGCACCTACGTCGAGGCCACGCTCCTCTCCACCAACGGCCCCGTCTTCGACATCAACGGCCAGATCCACCTGGGCCACCACGGGCGCATCGTGCTGCCCGCGCTGCCCGAGAACCTGGTCTCGCAGCCCACGCTGGTGTGGCTCCTGCGCAATCAGCTCGACCGCCTGCAGCGGGTGGAGGCGTCCTACCTCACCAGCGGCATCAACTGGCGCGCGGACTACGTCCTCGTGCTGAACCCGGGCGACACCAGGAGCGATCTCACCGGCTGGGTCACCGTGGACAACAAGAGCGGGGCCACGTACGCCAATGCCGCGCTGAAGCTGGTCGCCGGGGACGTCAATCGGGCCGCGGACCTGCGGCGCGATCAGCGCGCGATGGAGCTGGCGGCCAAGGCGTCCTCTCCGGCGGCGGCGCGGCAGGACTTCGCCTCCGAGGGCCTGTTCGAGTACCACCTCTACACGCTGGATGGCCGGACCACCATCAAGGACAACCAGACCAAGCAGCTCACGCTCATGTCTGCCGCCGACGTGCCGGTGAAGAAGCACCTCATCTACTACGGCGCCCAGGATTACTACCGGAACTCCTACGGCATGCCCGTCTCCAATCAGAAGGTGGGGGCCTATCTCGAGATCCGGAACAGCAAGGAGAACCGCCTGGGGCTACCCCTGCCCAAGGGGAAGGTGCGCGTCTACAAGGCCGACAGCGGTGGGAGCCAGCAGTTCGTCGGCGAGGATTGGATCGACCACACCGCCAAGGACGAGAAGGTCAAGATCAAGCTCGGGAACGCCTTCGACGTGGTGGCAGAGCGGACGCAGAAGGACTGGCGGAAGATCGCCAGCCACCTCTACGAGGTCGAGTGGGAGATCTCCCTCCGCAACCACAAGGCGGATGCCCAGACCATCACCGTCATCGAGCCCGTGCCGGGCGACTGGCAGGTCCTGACCTCCACCCATGCCTGGGACAAGGTGGAGGCGCATACCCTCAAGTTCGAGGTGCCGGTGCCCAAGGAGTCCTCCGTCAAGATCACCTATCGCGTGCGGCTGCGGTTCTGAGCTCCGCGCCGCCTTCTAGATGTCGGGCGCGGGGGGCCGTGTTACGGTGAAAGAGGATGACTCGATCGCCGAGCACCCCCCTCGCGCTGCTGATCGCCGGCGCGGCCTCGGCGCTCCTCCTCGGGGCGCCTCGACCCGCCGCCGCGCTGGACGAGGCCGGCCGCCTATGGCTGGTGGGCGAGCGGGCGTTCGAAGACCGGCTCACCTCGGTGGCGCGCGTCTCCCTCGAGCGGCTCGTCGAACGCTATCCCACGGACAAGCGGGCGGGCCAGGCCGCGCTCCTCCTCGGCAAGGTTCGGTTCGCCGAGGGGCACTTCGAGCCCGCTCTGGCCGCCTTCCGGCAGGCGAAGAGTTTTGACCCACCGCCGGGGGAGCCGGACGAGGCGCGCTTCTGGGAGGCCGAGACCCTGTTCCGGATGAGCCGCTTCGAGCCCGCCCGCAGCGCCTACGATGCGCTCGTCGCCGGCAACGCCGCCTCGCGCTTTGCGCCGGACGCGTTGTACGGCCTGGCGTGGTGCGAGCTGGAGCTCAAGCGCCGCGAGGCCGCCATCAACGCCTTCCGGCAGCTCATCGCCGCCTACCCCGAGCACAACACCGTCGCGCCCGCCACGTACTACCTCGCGCGCAACCTGGTGGACGCCAAGCGCTATGACGAGGCGGCCGGGCTCCTACGCGGGTACGGGGAGCGCTATCCGACCTCACGACTGATCCCCGACGCGCTCTATCTCCGGGGGCTCGCCCGCGTCTCCGCGGGCGAGCGCGACGAAGGGATCGCCGATCTGCGCCAGTTCATCGCCAGCTATCCCCGGCACGAGCTGGCCAATCAAGCGCGTCGCACCATCGTGGATCGCCTGCTCAAGGACGGCGGCAAGGACGAGCTGGCCGAGGAGTACCGCAATCTCATGGCCCAGTCCCCCCGGACGGCCGAGGGGGTGTACGACGCGGCCTTCATCGCCACGCGGCTCGGCCGCACGCGCGACGCGGAGACGGCGTGGGCGGCGCTGCGCAAGGAGTTTCCCGACCACCCGCTGGCCGCGCGCGCCTCGCTGGAGCTGGCCCAGGGCGCGTTCGGCCGCAACGCGTTCAAGGACGCGGCCACCCTCGCGCGGGGCGCGGCCAAGAGCGACGACAACGCCGTGCGGGCGCAGGCCCAGCTCCTCGTGGGCGAGAGCGAGCTCAAGCTCAAGCGGCCGGCGCCCGCGCTCGTAGCCTTCAGGGAGGCCGCGGAGGTCGCCGGCTCCGACGACCCGGCGGTGCGCTATCGGGCCCTCGCCGGCGCAGGGCTCGCCCTCGAGGATCAGGGGAAGCTCTCGGAGGCCATGCGCTACTACGATCAGGTGGCCGCCGACTGCCCCGACAAGGAGCTGCGCGCGTGGGCGAAGACGCGCAAGACCGCCGTGGCCGCTCAGCTCAAGCCCGCGCCCTCGGCGCCGTCGTCCCCGTCCTCCACGAAGCCGGCCACCAAGCCGCGGGCCCAGGAGACGCCCAAGCGATGAGGGCGCGCCGCTGGGCCTGGGCTGCCGTGCTCGCGCTCGGCGCGCTGCCTGCGTGGGCG
>DATEDO010000033.1:0-35289 GCA_035281625.1 Candidatus Methylomirabilota bacterium | reverse complement strand
CGCGGGCTCGTCGGGCCGTCGGCGCGCCGTCTCCGCCAGCGCCGCGAGCACGCCGGGCACCGTCCCGCCCATGCGCGCCCCCCCTAGAGCCCGAAGGCCTTGAGGTCGATCCGCTGCGCCACCTCGGGCGGCACCCGGTGCCGCGGGGTGTAGGTGGCCAGCGAGGGCTTGGCGGTCGCGTCCACGCCCCACTTCGCCGAGTAGCCGTCCTCCTTGGTGGACGGATCGAGGTCCGAGCCGCGCGCGTGCGTGATGACGGTGATGTCGCGATCGGGCTGGCACCGTGTGGCCAGCGCCCAGTTCACCTGCCGGTCGTCGAACACGTCCACGTCGTGGTCCACCACGACCACGCGCTTCATGTAGAGATCGGCGCCCAGCGCGGCGAGGATGGCGTTCTTCCCCTGGCCGGGGAGACGCTGCTCGATGGAGATGAAGCAGGTGAAGGGCCCGGGCACCCGCACCGCCTTCACCGAGGGCACCATGGCCCGGACGGCGCGGTAGAGGTTGGCCTCCATCGGGATGGTGGACAGGAGCATGTGGTCGAGATGCGCCACCGTGATGTCCTGGAACCAGGCCCCGGCCCGGTGGGTGATGGCCTTGACCTTCACGACCTCGCGATCGCGCTGGCCGAGGCTATAGCCGGTGAACTCGCCGAAGGGCCCTTCCGCCGTGCGCTCGCCGGGCAGGATCTCCGCCTCGATCACCATCTCGGCCTGCGCGGGGACGAGCACGTCGGACGTCTCGCACTTCACGAGCTCCAGGGGCTCGCCCAGGAGCGCGCCCATGATGGCCCGCTCGTCCTCGTCGATCGACCCGATGGCGAGCGAGCCCAAGGCAATAGCGGGGTGGACGCCGATGGCGAACGCCACGGGCAGGGCTTCACCGCGCGCCTCGGCGATCTTGTAGAACTCCCAGAGGTGCTTGCCCAGCGTGAGGTGGATGGACGTCGTATCGCGACCCTTGATCATCAGGCGGTTGTAGGCGCAGTTCCACGTCTCGCTCGCCGGGTCCTTGGCGAAGGAGATGGCCGACGTGAGGTAGACGCCGGCGTCCCCCTCGTGAT
This sequence comes from Candidatus Methylomirabilota bacterium, assembly GCA_035281625.1. Lineage (GTDB taxonomy): Bacteria > Methylomirabilota > Methylomirabilia > Rokubacteriales > CSP1-6 > DASRWT01. The sequence continues at coordinate 34,226 of DATEDO010000033.1, read as the reverse complement.
GGATGATCTGCGGGAGATCGTGGAGATCGATGCGATCGCCCTTGAGGACGACGTCCTTCACCGGCCCGCCGGGCACGACCTTGGGGGCGAGGGGCTTCTCCATCGCCGCCAGGTAGGTCTGGAGCATGGCGTCGGGCGCGCAGCGCATGGCCGCGGCCAGCCGTGAGCGGCTCGCGTGGAGATTGGTGAGCACGGGGAAGCGCGTGCCCTTCACCTTCTCGAAGAGCAGCACGGGCCGCTTCTTCGCCTCCCGCTCGAGCTTCACCACGATGGCGGTGAGCTCGTAGGCGGGGTCCACTTCCTGGGTGACGACCTGCAGGTCGTCGCCCCTCCGCTGCTTGAGATCGTCCAGGTAGCTCCGCAGGTCCTGAGCCATCGCGTGTCTCCGCCTGTCGCTACAGGCCGTAGAGGCGCCGGCAGTTGTCGCCGAGCACCTTCTGCTTCTGGGCGTCGGTCATGTCGCCGCGCATGCGGATCTCCTCGATGGAGCCGGGGTAGGAGTTGTCCCAGTGGGGAAAGTCGGAGGCGTAGACGATCTGGTTCTCGCCGACGAGCTTGAGCGCCTGGGGCAGGAGCCACTCGTCGGCCTCGCAGGAGAAGTAGATGTTGCCGCTCCGGCAGTAGGCGCTGGGCTCCTTCTTGAGGGCCGGGGCCTCGCTGGAGCGCTTGGCGTACTCGTCGTCCATGCGCTCCATCCAGTAGGGCGCCCAGCCGCAGCCTGCCTCGAGATAGGCGATCTTGAGGCTGGGGAAGCGCTCGGGCACCCCCTCGAAGATCATGGAGGTGATCTGCCGCATCTGGCCGAAGGCGTGCGAGCAGGTGTGAGCCTGTATGAAGCGGGGGAACATGTCCACGCCCGCGCCGCCCAGATGCGAGCCCGAGGCGTGCACGCCGAGCGGCACGCCCAGGCGCTCGGCCTCGGCGTAGACCGCATCGTAGGCGGCGTCGCCGAGGAGGTGGGTGCCGTCGGCGGGCAGCATGCCGCCGGAAAGGCCCAGCTCCTTCACCGCGCGGCGCAGCTCGGGCGCGCACGCCGCCGGCTCCTGCACGGGCAGGAGGGCCACCGCCTTCAGCCGCGGGCTCACCTTCACGAACTCCTCGTGGAGCATGGTGTTGTAGGCCTTGCAGAGGGCCACCGCCCATTCCTTGTCGCGGAGGAAGCTCATGAAGAGCCCCAGCGTGGGATAGAGCACGGTCAGCTCCATGCCGCCCTTGTCGAGCGCGCGCAGCCAGGCGTCCGCAGTGCCCGCGGAGTCGCCCAGCGTGCCGAGGAGGCGCCGGTCCCAGCCGTCCCACGGATAAAAGGAGAAGGTCTGCGGCCGCCGCTTGTGGCGGTCGTCGAGGTACTTCGACACCTGCTCCTGCGACTCGGTGACGTGTCCGTCGGCGTCGAGGATGGAAAACGCGCTCATGCGTGACCCCTCCAGCGGCTGACCGCGTCGGTGTTGACGGCATGCGCGGGCCGCTCCCCGCGCCCCACGGCGAGAATCTGATCGAGCGCGAGACGAAGATTGGCGCGTCGGCCCGCCTCGCTATGCGCGATATTGTGCGGGGTGAGGATGAGGCGCTCCGGATCGACCCCCCGATAGCAGTGGTCGGATGGGAGCGGCTCCTTCACGAAGGCGTCCACCGCCGCGCCGGCGATCCAGCCCTCGGTGAGGGCGCGCGCCACCGCCTCCTCGTCCACGACTTCACCCCGCGCGGTGTTGATGAGAAGGGCGGTCGGCTTCATGCGCCGCAGCTCCTTCTCCCCCACGATGTGCCGCGTCTCCTCGGTCAGCGTGCAGTGGAGCGAGACGATGTCGGCCTCGGCGAGGAGCGTGGGCAGGTCCACCAGGGCGACGCCGAGCGTGGTGGCGCGCTCCGGCGGCACGTAGGGATCGGAGGCAAGCAGTCGCACGTCCCAGCCCGCCAGCCGCCGCGACACGTGGGTGCCGATGCGCCCGAGGCCGATCAGGCCCACCGTCTTGCCGAAGAGGAAGTCGCCCCGATCTTCTCGCTTGGCCCACTCGCCCCGACGCACCTTGGCCTCGTTGTGCTTGATGCGCTTGAGCAGCATGAGGATCACGCCGATGGTGGCCTCGGCCACCGCCACGAAGTTCTCCGGCGTGGGACTGTTGGCCACGAGGATCCCGAGGCGCGAGGCGGCGGGGATGTCGATCTTGTCCGTGCCGATGAAGGGGACGATGACCAGGCGGAGGCGCGTGGCGGCCTCCAGCACTCTGGGCGAGAAGGTCTCGAGATGCGAGGCCAGCACCACGTCCGCCTCCCGGCACGCCTCGGCCAGCTCGACCTCGGTCCAGGCGCGGCGGTTGGGCATGTCGAGCGGCCGGCCGATCACGACCTCGTGGCCGGCGGCACGGAGCGCGTCCAGCTCCTCGGGGGGACCGCTGGGTCCGGTGGCCAGGATCTTCATGCGCGCCTCCTCACGGCTTCTTGCAGATGATGTTCACCAGGGCCTGGCGCTTCTCGTTGCGCACCACGTCCAGCGCCTTCTTCAGCACACCCGGCAAAGCCCCCGGATCTTCGACCTTTTCCCCCCAGCCCCCGGAGGCACGGCAGACCAGCTCGTAGTCGGGCGCCGGGTCCAGCTGATAGAGCGGCATGGTCTCGGCCCGCATGGCCCAGCCGTCCTTGGCGAGCGAGGCCACCGAGCGCTTCACCGCGTTCCAGGCGCGGTTGTTGAAGACCACGAACAGCGCGGGGATCTGATAGGCGCGCGATACCCAGTGGCTGGCGGTGGGGCTGCCGAAGATGTAGGTCCCATCTCCCATGCAGGAGATCACGGTCTTCCCCGGCGCGGCGAGCCGGGCGCCCAGCGCGGCGCCCAGCGCCCAGCCGAGCCCGCCCGCGGGCGAGGAGCCAAAATACGAGCCGGGCGTCCGCATCCGCGTCTGGGAGGAGTCGAGGTCGTACTCGTTCACCACGATGGTGTCGTCGTCGATGCAGTCGGCCACGCAGCGCGAGGCCCAGGCCATGTCGATGGGGCTGTCGCCACTCACCGCCCGGGCGCGCGCGGCCACGGCCTCGCGCTGCTCCGCCGCCTCGGCTTCCCACTTCTGGCGGCGGTCCGCCACCGTTCCCGCGTCGAGCAGGGGCCGCAGCGCCTGGGCGAGCGCGGCGAGGGTGAGCCGGGGTGCCCCCGCGAGCGCGCCGGCGGTGGGGAACCCCCGCACCGGATAGCGGGAGAAGAGAGGGTCGACGCCGATCTGCACGATCGTCGCGTCCGCGGAGGGATTGCGCAGCGCGGGGAACCAGGGTGCGTCCGCCTCCACCACGACCACCACGTCGGCGGTGGCGAGGTGCGGGCCCACGTCGAAGCCCGCGTGGAGCGGGTGATCGGCGGGGAAGTTGAGGTAGGTACGGGCCGGGTCCTCGAAGACGGGCGCACCGAGGGTCTCCGCGAGGCGGGCGAGCGCGGGCACGGCCAGGGGATCGCGGCCTCCGGCCTTGGTGAGGATGATCGGGTTGCGGGCGGCGGCGAGCGCGCGCGCGGTGGCCGCGATCTCCTCCGGGCCCGCGACGACGGGGCCGTTCGGGGCCAGCCGCGAGGGCTCGGCGTACTCGAAGGTCTCGTGCGGCTCGGCCAGCACCTCGCGGGGCAGGGTGAGGTAGACGGGCCCCGCGGGCTCGCTGCGGGCGATGGCGAGCGCCCGGTCCACCACCGTCTCGAGCTGCGCGAAGTTGCGGAGCTCGTAGTCCCACTTCACGAACTCGCGCGCGAGGCCGGCCTGGTCGAAGGCTTCCTGCGCCCAGTGGATCTGCCGGTCGCGGCTGCCTAGCATGCCCTGCTCGGTGATGGGCGTGCGGCCGGCGGTGAAGAGGAGGGGCACCTGGGAGCGCGCGGCGTTGATGACGCCGCCGAGCGCGTTGGCCGCGCCCACGATCACGTGCACCATCACCGCCTGCGGCTTGCCCGACACCATGGCGTGGCCGTGGGCCATCGCCACCGCAGGGATCTCGTGGGGCACCGTGATGGGCCGGGGGAAGGGCAGCCCGTTGGCCTGCCGCCGGGCATAGGCCTCGATGAGAGGCGCGAAGTCCGTCCCCGCGTTCGCGAAGAGGTAGTCCACGCCGCGCGCGGCGAGGAGCTCGAGGTAGGCGTCAGCGGTGCTCTCGACGGCGGCTCGCTTGAGCATGCTCCCTTCCCCCTTGGCTACTTCCCCGTCCACCGGGGCTTGCGCTTCTCGACGAAGGCGGCCGCGCCCTCCCGGAAGTCCGCGCTGGTGTAGGTGCGGGCGATGAGGTCGTCCCCGTCCGGCACTCCGCGGTGATCACGGATGCGGCGGAGCGCCTCCTTGGTGACCTGGAGCGTGATGGGCGCGTGCTCGGCAATCTCGAGCGCGATCTCGCGCACGCGCTGCTCGATCGTCTCGGGCGGCACGACCTCGTGCACGTAGCCGGCGGCGAGCGCCTCGGCGGCGGTGAGGAAGCGCGCGCGGAAGATCACGTCCTTCACGATGGACGTTCCCAGGAGATCCACGAAGCGCGTGTAGGTCTCCATGGACAGGCAGTTCCCGAGAGTCCGCGCGATGGGCGCGCCGAACTTGGCGTCCGGGGTGGCGATGCGGAGGTCGCAGCACGCCGTGATGTTGAAGCCGCCGCCCACCGCGAAGCCCTGGATCTGCGCGATGACCGGCTTCTTGACGCGCTCGAGCCGGGCGGAGCGCGCGGCGCCGTCCCGCTCGTAGGCGAGGCCGTCCTCCGCCGTCTCGAACACCTTGAACTGGCTGATGTCGGTGCCGGCCACGAAGGCCTTCCCGCCGGCCCCGCGCAGGACGAGGACGCGCACGGAGTCGTCGGCGTCCACCTCCTCGCACACCTGCTGGAGGCGCTCGTACATGGCCCACGTCATCGCGTTACGCGTCTGCGGGCGATTGAAGGTGAAGGTGAGGACGGGCCCGTCACGCGTGACGAGGGCGTCCTGAGTATCGGCGGTGCTCACGGCGGGCCTCCTGGCGCAGCGTCGGTGGGCGGAGGATACCATCGGCGCGCGGAAACGTGCTAGCCTACGCGTCCATGGCGGGCGCGCTCGACGGCATTCGCATCATCGACCAGACGCAAGTGATGGCCGGCCCCTTCGCGAGCATGCTCCTCGCCGACATGGGCGCGGACGTCATCAAGGTGGAGCCACCCGAGGGTGAGCACGCGCGCCACGTGGGGCTCGAGGCCGCGCCGGGCGTGGCCGCATCCTTTCTCGCCGTCAATCGCGGGAAGAAAGGCATCACCCTCGATCTCAAGCAGCCGGAAGGGGTGGCCGTGCTCAAGCGCCTGGTCGCCACCGCCGACGTGCTGGTGGAGAACTACCGGCCGGGCGTGGCCCAGCGGCTGGGTGTGGACTACGACACGCTGGCCGCGGTGAATCCGCGCCTCATCTACTGCTCCGTGTCCGGCTTCGGCCAGACCGGCCCCTACGCGTCCCGCGGCGGCTACGATCTGATCGCCCAGGGCATGGCCGGCATCATGAGCGCCACCGGCAGCGACGGCGGCCCGCCGGTCAAGGTGGGCGTTCCCGTGGCCGATCTCGGCGCCGGTCTCTTCGCCCTGCTGGGCATCCTCTGCGCGCTGCGCGCCCGGCGCATCACCGGCCGCGGCCAGCGCGTGGACACCTCGCTCTTCGAGGCCGCGCTCGCGCTGTCCGCATGGGAGGCCACGGAGTACTGGTACACGGGCGAGATTCCCAAGCGCCTCGGCACCGCGCATCGCCTGAACGCGCCCTATCAGGCGTTTCGCGCCAGCGACGGCTACTTCACGGTCGGCGCCGCCAATCCCAAGCTCTGGCCCATCTTCGCCGGGCTCATCGGTCGGCCCGAGCTCACCCAGGACCCGCGCTTCAAGGGGGTGGGCGATCGCGTGAAGAATCGCGCCGCGCTGGAGAAAGAGATCGAGGTCGCGACGAGCAAGGAGACGCGCGCCCACTGGCTCGCGCGCTGCGAGGCCGAGGGCATTCCCGCGGGCCCCATCTACAGCATCCCCGAGGCGCAGGCTGACCCGCACGCGCAGGCGCGCGGCATGGTGCAGGAGCTCCAGCACCCGCAGGCGGGCCGCGTGAAGGCCCTCGGCAATCCGGTGAAGCTTTCCCGCTCACCCGCCGCGCTGCGCACGGCCGCGCCCCTGCTCGGCGCCGACACCGACGCGGTGCTCGCGGGAGCGGGCTACACGCCTGCTGAGATTGGCGCGCTTCGCGTCAAGAAAGTAATCTAGGCGAATGCGCGCATGATTCGCTCCGTCCCCGGCCGCAGCCCGAAGGTGCATCCCGACGCCTTCGTCGACATCGCCGCCCAGGTCATCGGCGACGTCACCATCGACGAGGGCGCCAGTGTCTGGCCCTTCAGCATCCTGCGCGGCGATCAGGACAACTACGTGCGTCTGGGGCGGAACTCCAACGTGCAGGACAACTCTGTCCTCCACGTCACCCCGGAGTTCCCGTGCATCGTGGGGGCGGGCGTCACCATCGGCCATCGCTGCGTGGTCCACGCCTGCACCATCATGGACAATGTCCGCATCGGGATCGGCGCCGTCGTCCTCACCGGTGCCGTGGTCGAGGAGGGCGCCCAGGTGGGCGCGGGCGCCGTGGTGCCCCAGGGCAAGGTGGTGCCGGCGGGCTGGCTCGTCATGGGCGTCCCCGCCAAGCCGATCCGCAAGATGTCGGACGACGAGCTGGCCGACATCCGAAAAAACGCCGTCGAGTACGTCGACCTCTGGCATAGGGACTACCGCGGGATCTGGGACGTCAGGGACAAGAATGCTGGCAGTTGATTGGCGAGCCGCAGCCGAAGGCGAGGCGAGCGGATACATGATGCTTGCGCGAGCGGAGCGAGCGACGCCATGAAACCTCTCGCCGGCCTTCGCGTCATCGACTTCACGCAGGCCATGGCGGCGCCGTTCTGCACCATGAACCTGGCCGACATGGGCGCGGACGTGATCAAGCTGGAGCCGCCGGGCGAGGGCGAGCCGACGCGCCACCTGGGCGCCGTCCACAAGCGGGGCCACAGCGCGACCTTCATGACCATGAATCGCGGCAAGCGCGACCTCGCGGTGGATCTGAAGCGGCCCGAGGGCGTGGAGATCGTGAAGCGCCTCGTCGAGACCGCCGACGTCTTCGTGCAGAACTATCGTCCCGGCGTGGCCGATCGCCTGGGGCTCGGTTACGCGGCGCTCAGCGCCATCAACCCGCGGCTCATCTACTGCGCGGTGAGCGGGTTCGGCGGCACCGGTCCCTATGCGTCCCGCGGCGGCTACGACCTCATCGCCCAGGGCATGAGCGGCGTGATCAGCGTGACCGGTGACGAGGACGGCGCGCCGGCCAAGTCCGGCGTGCCCCTGTCCGATCTCGCGGCCGGGCTCTTCTCCGCGTACGGGATTCTCTGCGCGCTGGAGCATCGCGACCGGACGGGCGAGGGGCAGCTCGTCGACACCTCGCTGCTGGAGGCCGCCATGGCCCTCACGGTATGGGAGGCCAGCGAGTACTGGGTGACGGGCGAGGCCCCGAAGGCGCTGGGCTCGGCCCACCGGCTCTCCGCGCCCTATCAGGCCCTCCGCGCCGCCGACGGCTACTTCACGGTGGGCGCCAACACCGACCGGCTCTACGAGGGCTTCTGCCGGGCCATCGGACGCGGCGATCTCCTGACCGATCCCCGGTTCACCAGCGGCGCGGGCCGCCGCCAGCACCGCAAGGCGCTGGTCGCCGAGGTCGAGACCACCACCGCCACCGAGCCGCGCGCCTTCTGGCTGGAGCGCCTGGACAAGGAAGGCGTGCCCGCGGGGCCCATCAACGATTACGCGGAGGCGCTCTCGGATCCCCAGACCTTGGCGCGCCGTATGGTCGTCGATCTGGTGCATCCCGGCGCGGGGCCCATCAAGGCGCTCGGGGTGCCCGTGAAGCTCTCCGACACCCCAGGCGCGGTGGACAAGGCGGCGCCGATCCTGGGCCAGGACACCGAAGACATCCTGATCGAGCTCGGCTACACGGAATCCGAGCGCCGCGATCTCGAAGCGAAGGGCATCGTTGAACGCTGGCCGATACCAGGAGGGAATCGTCGATGAAGACCCGCACGCTCGCCCTGCTCTGCGCCCTCGCGCTTTTCGTTCCGGGGGTCGTCGCCTTCGCGCGGGCCCAGGCCAAGTACCCGACCAAGACCATCGAGGTCGTGGTGCCCTTCGCGCCCGGCGGCGGCACCGACAATCTCATGCGCATGATCGTGGGCATCATCGAGGAGAACAAGTGGTCGCCGGTGCCCATCAACGTCAACAATCGCACCGGCGGCAGCGGCGCCGTCGGTTACACGTATCTCATCGGCAAGAAGGGCGACTCCCATGTCGTGGGCGGCGCCACCCCCATGGTGGTGTCGGGGAAGATCGAGGGGCGGCTGACCGGCGATCATCGCGACGGCATGACCATCCTGATGATCATGGCTATCGACGATCTGATGCTCTCGGTGCGGACGGAGTCACCCTACAAGACCATCGACGACTTCGTGAAGGCCGCCCGCGAGAAGCCGGGCGTGCTCACGGTGGGCGGCACCGGCACCAACACCGAGGACCACATCTTCCACTACCTCTTCGAGCAAGCGGCCAAGATCAAGGTGAAGTACGTGCCTTTCAACTCGGGCGGGGAAGTGACCACCGCGCTCATGGGCGGGCACATCGACGCGGCGGTCGAGAACCCCAACGAGATCGTCGCTCAGGTGGAGGCGAAGAAGGCGCGCAACCTGGCGGTAGCCTCCCGCAAGCGCCTCCCCGACGCCCAGGACGTTCCGACCTTCGCGGAGCGGGGCTACGAATTCTTCTGGGAGCAGCTGCGCGGCGTGGTGGGGCCGGCGGGCATGTCGCCCGAGGCGGTGAAGTGGTGGGAAGAGACGCTCAAGAAGGTGACCGAGACCAAGAAGTGGCAGGAGCAGTACATCAAGCGGAACCTTCTCGTGCCCACCGCGTGGACGGGCGAGGAGGCCAACAAGTACCTCGACGGCCTTACCGCCAAGTACGAGAAGGCGCTCGGCGACCTCGGCGCGCTGAAGAAGAAGTAGCGGGCGCGTGCGTCGCGCGGACCAGATCGCGGGCGCCGGGCTCCTCCTGCTCGGCCTTGGCTTCGCGGTGGCGGGACTCCGGAGCTATACGTACTGGAGCCCGACCGGGCCGGGCTCCGGCTTCCTCCCGTTCTGGCTGGGGCTCACCATGATGCTGCTCGCCGGAAGCCTTCTGGTGCGGTCCACGCGGGGCGGCGGCCTGGACGTGGCGTGGCTGCCCACCGGGCGTGGGCGCCGCAAGCTCCTCGCCGTGCTCGGGGTGACGGTGGCACTCGTCGCGGTGCTGAAGGTCACCGGGATGGCGGTCGGCACCGTGCTGTTCCTCGTCGCCATCCTCCGGCTCGTCGAGGGCCTGCGCTGGTCGTCCACGCTGGCCATTGCGGTGGGGACGGCCGCCGCCAACTACCTGATCTTCGCCCGCTGGCTGCGCGTGCCGTTTCCCGAGGGCGTGCTGGGCTTCTGATGGACTTCCTCGCCAATCTCACCCTGGGCTTCTCCGTCGCGCTCACGCCCTTCAACCTGTTGATGGCCGCGGCGGGCGTGACCATCGGCACGCTCATCGGCGCGCTGCCGGGCGTGGGCCCGGTGTCCGGGGTGGCCCTCCTGCTCCCACTCACGTTCGGGATGAACCCGGTGTCCGGCATCATCATGCTCGCCGCGCTCTACGCGGGCTCCATGTACGGCGGCACCATCACGTCGGTGCTCATCAACACCCCCGGCGAGTCGGCCTCCGTGGTCACCTGCATCGACGGCTATCAGATGGCGCTGCAGGGCCGGGCGGGCCCTGCGCTGGGGGTGGCCGCCATCGGTTCGTTCGTGGCGGGCACGGTGGGCGTGGTGCTCCTGATGCTGATGTCCCCGCTGCTGGCGCGCTGGGCGCTGTCCTTCGGCCCGCCCGAGACCTTCGCCCTCATGCTGCTCGGGCTCACCACCGTGACCGGGCTCACCGGCGAGGACGCGCTCAAGGGCTACGTGAGCATGGTGTTGGGGCTGATGCTCGCCATGGCGGGCTTCGACATCATCTCGGGCGACGCGCGCTTCACCTTCGGGGTGACCGAGATGCTGGACGGCGTGGAGTTCCTGCCCGTGGCGATCGGCCTCTTCGGGCTGGGGGAGGTGCTGGTCGGAGCCGAGCAGGTCGCGGACATGCGCATCCTGCGCGCGCGCTACGGGCTGCGCGACGTGATGCTGACCGCCGCGGACTGGGCGCGCAGCCGCTGGGCCATCGTTCGCGGCACCGCGCTCGGCTTCGTCATCGGCGTGCTCCCCGGCGCCGGCCCCACCATCGCCTCCTTCCTCGCCTACACGCTGGAAAAGAAGGTGTCGCCGCACCGGCAGGAGTTCGGCCGCGGCGCCATCGAGGGCGTGGCCGCGCCGGAATCGGCGAACAACGCGGCGTCCTCCGCCGCCTTCGTGCCCATGCTCACCCTCGGCATTCCCGGCTCGGCGACGACCGCGGTGATGCTGGGGGGACTCATGATGTGGGGTCTCCGGCCGGGCCCGCTCCTCTTCGAGAAGAATCCCGACTTCGTGTGGGGGCTCATCGCCTCGCTCTATCTCGCCAACGTCATGCTGCTGGTGCTGAACATCGCCTTCATCCCCATGTTCGTGCGCGCCCTCCGCATCCCCTACGCGGTGCTCATGCCGCTCATCATCATCTTCTGCGTCACCGGCGCGTATTCCCTCAACAACAAGGTCTGGGACGTGGGCGTGATGCTGGTCTTCGGGGTGCTCGGCTACGCCATGAAGAAGCTCGGCTATTCGCCCGCGGCGCTCACCCTCGCCCTCGTGCTCGGCCCGCTCGCCGAGCGCGCCCTGCGACAATCGCTCATCATCTCGGACGCGGGCGTGGCGATCTTCTTCATGCGGCCCATCTCGGCGGTGCTCACCCTGCTCGCCCTCGCCGCGGTCGCAGTGCCGGCGGCACGGGCGCTGCGCCAGGCGGTGCGCGGGCGTGCGCCGGCCGAGGCGGCCTGACATCGCCGCGCTGCGAGCGTTGAGACGTTCCGCCGATTCATGATGGAAGACCGGTACGGCCTCCCGCTGAGCTCGTCCTCCCCTCGCGCGGTGGACGCCTACCGCCGGGGCGTGGACTGCGTGCTCCTCGCCGTGCCCGGCGCGGAACGGGCCTTCCAGGACGCGCTCGACGCCGATCCCGGCTTCGCGCTCGCGGCCATCGGCCTCGCGCGCACGCATCAGATCTTCGGGCGCCTCGACGAAGCGCGCGCGGCGGGCGCCGCGGCCCGCGGGCTGGTGGGCGGCGTCACCCGCCGCGAGCGCCGGCACGTGGAGGCCATCGGCACGCTCCTCGACGGCAATGCCGCGGGCGCGCTCGCCGCGGTGCGGGCCCACGTGGCCGAGTGTCCCCGCGATGCCCTCGTGCTCTCGCTGGCCGTGGGCGCCTTCGGGCTCATCGCCTTCAGCGGGCGCATCGATCACAACGCGGTGCTCCTCGGCCTGCTGGACGAGCTGGCCCCCCACTACGGCGACGACTGGTGGTTCGCCTTCGCGCACGGCTGGGCCTTCAACGAGGCCCGGCGCCCCGTGGAGGCGCGAACGCTCGTGGAGCACTCGCTGGCTCGCCAGCCGCGCAGCGCCAACGCCGCCCACGCGCTCGCCCACGTCTGCTACGAGACCGGCGCGGTGGACGAAGGGACGCGCTTCCTCGAGGGGTGGCTGCCGGGTTACGAGCGCGCCTCCACGCTGCACTGCCATCTCTCCTGGCACCTGGCGCTGTTCGAGCTGGCGCGGGGCCGCATCGAGCGGGCGCTCGAGGTCTACGAGGATGCCATCGCGCCCGGCGCCTCCCAGGCGCCGCCGCTCAACACGCTGAGCGACTCGGCCGCGCTGCTCTGGCGGCTGGGCCTCTACGGTGAGCCCACCCCCGCCGCCCGGTGGGCCAGGGTGGCGGAGTTCGCGGCCCGCGCCTTTCCGCGTCCAGGCCTGGCCTTCGCGGACATCCACGTCGCGCTGGCCCATGCGGGCCACGGCGACACGGCGGCCTTGACGCGCATCGTCGAGGCCTTCCGGGAGGCTGACCGGGCCGGGCGCCTCCCGGCCGGGCCCGGCGCCGCGGCGCTGGCCGAGGGGCTCGGGGCCTTCGCGGCGGGGGACTACCCCGGGACCATCGCCCGGATCGCGCCCATCGCCGGCGAGGTGATCCGGCTAGGCGGAAGCCACGCCCAGCGCGATGTCTTCGAAGAGACCTTGATCCAGGCCTACCTGCGCAGCGGGCGGGGGTCGGAGGCGGCAGCGCTCCTCCGCCGCCGGCTGGAGCGCCGCCCCTCCGGGCGCGATCGGGACTGGCTGGCCCGAGCGGCCTAGAAGCCCTTCTTCACAAGCGACAAGGGAGGATGTGTAAACCCTTGTCATTGTGGCCAAACCCTTGACAGCCCCCGAGCCCTCGGCTACACTTCCGCCACCTTAGCCGGCTGGATGACGCGACGCCCCGCCGTCTTTCTCGCGGTCCGAGGCTCCGGGTCGGAAATGGGCACACTTTCCAATGGCGTAGACGCATGACGCGCGCGACCGCCGCCGCCGCGATGGACGCCCGCCCGCCGCTCTCGCTGGATCCCGCGCTCGACACCTTTCCGAAGATCCTCGTCGACAACGCCCGTCGCCTCGCGGGCAAGGTCGCGATCCGCGAGAAGAACCTCGGCATCTGGCAGTCGCACACATGGAGCCGGTACCTTGCCGAGGCGCGGCTCATCGCCCTCGGACTGGCCTCCCTCGGCTTCGCCCGCGGGGACAAGGCCGCCGTGGTGGGCGACAACCGGCCGGCGCTCTACTGGGCCATGCTCGCCACGCAGGCCCTCGGCGGCGTGCCGGTGCCGCTGTATCAGGACTCCATCGAAAAGGAGATGGAGTTCATCGTGGACCACGCCGAGGCGCGGTTCGCCGTCGTGGAGGACCAGGAGCAGGTGGACAAGCTCCTCCAGGTCCGCACCGCCTGCCCGCGGCTCGAGTACATCGTCTACGACGACCCGCGAGGGCTCAGGCACTATCGAGAGGAGCGTCTCCTGAGCCTGGCCGAGCTGAAGGAGCGCGGGGAGAAGTTCGAGCGCGAGCATCCCGGCTTCCTCGAGCGCGAGATCGGCCGCGGCACGGGGAGCGAGGTCGCCATCATCTGCTACACCTCGGGCACCACGGGCCAGCCCAAGGGCACGATGCTCACCCACGCCAACCTCATCCTCACCGCGCGCAGCGCGGCGGCCTTCGAGGGCCTCGGCGCCGCCGACGAGGTGGTGGCGTACCTGCCCATGGCCTGGGTGGGCGACCACATGTTCTCGTTCGCCCAGTCCCTGGTCACGGGCTTCGCCACGAACTGCCCGGAGAGCGCGGCCACCGTGCTGGCGGATCTGAAGGAGATCGGGCCGACCTACTTCTTCGCGCCTCCGCGCATCTGGGAGAACATCCTCACCTCGGTGATGATCCGGGTCGACGACGCCTGGGCCCCCAAGCGCCGCATGGTGCGCTTCTTCCTCGACCTCGCGCGCCGGGTGGAGCGCGCGCGGCTCGGCCATCGCGCTCCCGCCGCCCTGGATCGCCTCCTCTACGCCCTCGGCGGCGTGCTCGTCTACGGCCCGCTCCGCGACAATCTCGGCATGCGGCGAATCCGCGTGGCCTACACCGCCGGGGAGGCCATCGGGCCGGAGCTGTTCGAGTTCTACCGCTCGCTGGGCATCAACGTGAAGCAGCTCTACGGCATGACGGAGTCGAGCGCGCTCATCTGCATCCAGAAGGACGGAGACGTGAAGCTCGACACCGTGGGCACCCCGCTCCCCGGCGTGGAGGTCCGGATCGCGCCCACCGGGGAGGTGCTGTTCCGGAGCCCCGGCGTCTTCAAGGGCTACTTCAAGAACGAGGAGGCCACGCGGCAGACCGTCGAGGACGGCTGGGTCCATACCGGCGACGCGGGGATGTTCGACCGCGATGGTCACCTCAAGATCATCGACCGCGCGCGCGACGTGGGCCGGCTCGCCGGCGGCACCCTCTTCGCCCCCAAGTACCTCGAGAACAAGCTGAAGTTCTCGCCGTTCATCAAGGAAGCGGTGTGCGTGGGCGACGGCCGCCCGTTCGTGGTGGCCCTCCTCAACATCGATCTCGCTGCGGTGGGGAACTGGGCGGAGCGCCGGAACATCGCCTACACCAGCTACACGGACCTGGCCCAGAAGCCCGAGGTGTACGAGCTCGTGCGGGAGGCGGTCAACCGCGTCAACGCGAGCCTCGCCGAAGACGGCGACCTCGCCGGGGCGCAGATCCGAAAGTTCCTCCTCCTCCACAAGGAGCTGGACCCCGACGACCAGGAGATCACCCGCACGCGCAAGGTGCGCCGGGGCTTCATCGCCCAGAAGTACGCCGCCCTCATCGAGGGCCTCTACTCCGGCGCCGGCCACGTGAAGGTGGAGGCGCAGGTGACCTACGAGGACGGCCGGGTGGGCACCGTCCGCGCCGACGTGCGCATCGCCGATGCCGTGGTGGCGGGGGCCTGATGCGGCCGCCCGAGGCGCGCGCGCCGCTCCTCGAGGTGGATGGGATCAGCGTGCGCTTCGGGGCGGTGCAGGCCCTCCAGAGCGTGAGCCTCACCATCGGACGGGGCGAGATCGCCGCCATCATCGGCCCCAACGGCGCCGGCAAGACGAGCCTCCTCAACGTCATCAGCGGGTTCTACCGGCCGTCCGAAGGGCACATCCGCTTCGACGGCAAGGACCGTACCCACCTCAAGCCCTACGACGTCGCCGAGCTCGGCATCGCGCGCACCTTCCAGAACGTGGCCCTGTTCAAGGGCATGAGCGTGCTCGACAACATCATGACCGGCCGCCTCCTGAAGATGAAGGGCAGCTTCCTCACCGAGGCCCTCTACTGGGGACCGGCGCGGCGCCAGGAGCTCGCCCACCGCGCGTTCGTGGAGCGCATCATCGACTTCCTGGAGATCCAGGCCATCCGGAAGACTCCGGCGGGGCGCCTGCCCTACGGGCTCCAGAAGCGCGTGGAGCTGGCCCGCGCCCTCGCCGCCGAGCCCACCCTGCTCCTCCTCGACGAGCCCATGGCGGGCATGAACCTCGAGGAGAAGGAGGACATGTGCCGGTTCGTCCTCGGGGTCAATGACGAGTTCGGCACCACCATCGCCCTCATCGAGCACGACATGAGTGTGGTGATGGACATCTCCGACCACGTGGTGGCGCTGGACTACGGGCGGAAGATCGCGGACGGGACGCCGGCGGAGGTGCGCGCCGATCCCGCGGTCATCGACGCCTACCTGGGCGTGGCCCATGCTTAGCGTCCTCCACGCGGTGTTCGTGGCGCCGTTCGCGGACATGGCGGCGTCGCCCACCTTCCTCGCCGAGGTGCTCATCGGCGGGATCGCCGCCGGGCTCATGTACTCCCTGGTGGCGCTGGGCTTCGTCCTCATCTTCAAGGCCTCGGGCGTGTTCAACTTCGCCCAGGGCGTGATGGTGCTGTTCGCCGCCCTCACCCTGGTCGGCCTCATCGAGCGCGGCCTGCCGGTGGTGGTGGCCCTCCTCGCCACGGTGGCGGTGATGGTGGCGCTGGCCTTCGGCATCGAGCGGGTGGTGCTGCGTCCGCTGGTGAACCAGGCGCCCATCATCCTCTTCATGGCCACCATCGGGCTCAACTTCTTCCTGGAAGGCCTCGGCGAGATGATCTGGGGCGCCAACGTGAAGAAGCTCGACATCGGCATCCCCGACGAGTCGGTGCAGGTGGCGGGCATCCTCATCAACAAGCTCGAGATGTCGGCGGCGGCCACCGCGGCGGTCCTGGTGGCGGTGCTGGCGGTCTTCTTCCAGCGCACGCGGATCGGGCGCGCGCTTCGCGCCGTGGCCGACGACCACGAGGCGGCGCTCAGCATCGGCATCCCGCTCAAGACCATCTGGGTGGTGGTATGGGCGGTGGCGGGGCTGGTGGCCATCGCCACCGGGGTGATGTGGGGCGCCAAGAGCGGCGTGCAGTTCAGCCTGTCGCTGATCGCTTTGAAGGCGCTGCCCGTATTGATTCTGGGCGGCTTCACGTCGGTGCCGGGCGCCATCGTGGGCGGGCTCATCATCGGCACGGGCGAGAAGCTCGGCGAGGTGTACTGGGGGCCGCTGGTGGGCGGGGCCATCGAGAACTGGTTCGCCTACGTCCTGGCGCTGGTCTTCCTCGTGTTCCGGCCCCAGGGCCTGTTCGGCGAGCGGATCATCGAGCGCGTCTAGAGGGCTTGGCGAGGCGCAGCCGATGGCGAGACGAGCGGATACGAACGTGGTGTCGGGAGCGGAGCGAGCGGCGTGATCTACCGAGAAGCGGGGCAGTTCAAGACGACGTACGCGAGCGATCAGGCCATCTTCCCCGTGGTCCAGGACCGCTGGGTGGTGGCGGCGCTCCTCGCCGCGGCGGCCGTGGTGCCCACCGCGCTCGCCAGCGACTACTGGCTGCAGGCCATCCTGATCCCGTTCCTCATCTACGCCCTCGCCGCGCTGGGGCTGAACATCCTCACCGGCTACGCCGGGCAGCTCTCGCTGGGGACGGGCGGCTTCATGGCGGTGGGCGGCTATGCCGCGTTCAAGCTCACCACGGCGTTTCCCGGCGTGAACATCCTCGTGGTGTTCCTCGTGGCCGGGCTGTTCGCCGCCGCGGTGGGCCTGGCCTTCGGCATCCCCTCCCTCCGCATCAAGGGCTTCTACCTCGCGGTGGCCACCCTCGCCGCGCAGTTCTTCCTCATCTGGCTCTTCAACAAGGTGGCGTGGTTCGCCAACTACGCGCCGTCCGGCACCATCACCGCGCCCCCACGCACCGTCTTCGGCATCATGGTGACCGGGCCCCAGGCCTCCGCGGAGGCGCGCTACCTGGTGGCCCTGGGCGTGGCCATGCTGTTCGCGCTGCTCGCCAAGAACCTCGTGCGGGGCCGGGTGGGGCGGTCGTGGATGGCCATCCGCGACCGCGACATCGCCGCCGAGATCATCGGGGTGCGGCCGCTGCGCACGAAGCTCCTCGCCTTCGGGATCTCGTCGTTCTACTGCGGGGTGGCGGGGGCGGAGTACGTGTTCCTCTACCTCGGGAGCGCGGAGACGCTGGCCTTCGACATCAACCTCTCCTTCCTCGTGCTGTTCATGGTCATCATCGGCGGCCTCGGGAGCATCCTCGGCTCCTTCCTCGGCGCCGCCTTCATCGTGATGGTGCCCATCTTCCTCACCAATGCGCCGCACATCGTGGGCCTCTCGCTGCCCGTCGCGCTGCTGAAGCAGATCGAGCTGATGATCTTCGGCGGCCTCATCCTCTTCTTCCTGATCGTGGAGCCGCACGGGCTGGCGCGGCTCTGGCAGATCACCAAGGAGAAGCTCCGTCTGTGGCCGTTTCCTCACTAACCCGGAGGACGACATGAAGCGTAACGCCTGGATCGCCGTGGTCGTCGCCCTCGCCCTCGCGGTGGGGCCCCTTGCCGGGGCCGTGTCCGCCCAGGGCGGGAGCATCTTCATTCCCCTGCTCGTCTACCGCACGGGGCCGTACGCGCCCAGCGGCATCCCCATCGCCAACGGCTTCGTCGACTACTTCAACCTGATCAACGAGCGCGACGGGGGCATCAACGGCGTCAAGATCGCGTGGGAGGAGTGCGAGACCCAGTACGACACCAAGCAGGGGGTGGAGTGCTACGAGCGCCTGAAGGCCAAGAACCCCGTGCTGGTGAATCCGTACTCCACCGGCATCACCTATCAGCTGATCCCGAAGGCCCCGGTGGACAAGGTCGTGGTGTTCTCCATGGGCTACGGCATGACCGCCGCCGCCGACGGGCGGTGGTTCCCGTGGGTGTTCGGCTTCCCCACCACCTACTGGAGCCAGGCCTCCGCGGTGATCCGGTACATCGGGGCGCAGGAGGGCGGGCTCGACAAGCTCAAGGGCAAGAAGATCGCGCACATCTTCCACAACAGCCCCTACGGGAAGGAAGCCAACCCCACGCTGGAAGAGCTGGCGCGGAAGTACGGCTTCGAGCTGACCCTCCTCGCCGTGGACCATCCCGGCCAGGAGCAGAAGTCCACGTGGCTCCAGGTGCGCCGGCTCAACCCCGACTGGATCTTCATGTCCGGGTGGGGCGTGATGAACCAGGTGGGGGTGAAGGAAGCGGCGGCGATCGGCTTCAAGATGGACCGCTTCATCGGCAACTGGTGGTCGGCCAACGACTCCGACGTGGTGCCCGCGGGCGACGGCGCCAAGGGCTACAAGGGCGCGACCTTCCACGCCCCCGGCACCAACTTCAAGGTGCACGCCGACATCGTCAAGCACGTGTACGACAAGGGCAAGGGCGCGGGAAAAAAGGAGGCGATGGGCGAGCCGCTCTACAACCGTGGCGTCGTCAACGCCGCATTCGCGGCGGAAGCCATCCGGACCGCCATGGGCAAGTTCGGCAACAAGGCCCTCTCCGGGGAGGAAGTGCGCTGGGGCTTCGAGAACCTCAACCTGACCGAGCAGCGCCTGGACCAGATGGGGATGAAGGGCTTCACCCACGCAGTGAAGGTGTCCTGTGAGGACCACGAGGGCAACGGTCCCGTGCTCATCCAGCAGTGGGACGGCAAGAAGTGGAACCTCGTGTCCGACTGGGTCGCCCCCATGAGGGACGTGGTGCGGCCCAAGCTCGAGGAAGCCGCCATCGTCGAGGCCAAGAAGCTCAACTACACGATGCGCGACTGCAGCAAGGAGAAGTAGGATCGCGCGATGAGCGTCGCCCGGCCCCTGGCGCAAGTCCCCACCCCGCTGGTGGCGGTGCACAACGTCGAGGTGATCTACGACCACGTCATCCTCGTGTTGAAGGGGGTCTCGCTGGAGGTGCCCGAGGGGGGCATCGTCGCCCTCCTCGGGGCCAACGGCGCGGGCAAGAGCACCACCCTCAAGGCGATCTCCGGGCTCCTCCGCACCGAGCGGGGGGAGGTCACCAAGGGGAGCATCGAGTGCATGGGCGCCCCCGTGCAGCATCTCGACCCCTCGGAGATCGTGCGCCGGGGGGTGGTGCAGGTGATGGAAGGGCGCCACGTGTTCGAGCATCTCTCGGTCGAAGAGAACCTGCTGACCGGGGCCTACACCCGCGGAAGCGGGCGCGCGGTGAAGGGGGATCTCGAGCGGGTGTACGGCTACTTCCCCCGTCTCGTGGAACGCCGTAGTGTGAGCGCGGGTTACATTTCCGGAGGCGAGCAGCAGATGCTGGCGATCGGCCGCGCCCTCATGGCCCGTCCCCGGGTCATGCTGCTCGACGAGCCCTCCATGGGGCTCGCCCCCATGCTGGTGGCGGAGATCTACGAGATCGTGGCCCGGCTCAACCGCGAGGAGAAGGTCGCCGTGCTCCTCGCCGAGCAGAACGCCGCCATGGCGCTCCGGGTTGCCGAATACGCCTACGTCATGGAGAACGGGCGCGTCGTCCTCGACGGCGACCGCCGCACCATCAGCGAGAACGAGGACATCAAGGAGTTCTACTTGGGCCTCTCCGGTGTCGGCCAGCGGCGCAGTTACCGAGACGTGAAGTCCTACCGGCGGCGGAAGCGGTGGCTGTCATGAGCGCGCAGCTCGAGATCCGCGACGTGGGCAAGTCCTTCGGTGGCGTCCAGGCCGTCGCCAACGTGAGCCTGGACGTGCAGCAGGGCGAGCTCCTGTCGGTGATCGGTCCGAACGGGGCGGGGAAGACCTCGCTGCTCAACATGATCAGCGGCTTCTACCATCCCGACACCGGGCGCATCGTGCTCGAGGGGACGGACGTCACCGAGTACGCGCCCAGCCGCATCGCCGAGCGCGGGGTGGCCCGCACGTTCCAGAACATCGCCCTCTTCCGGGGCATGACGGTGCTGGACAACCTCATGCTCGGCCGCCATGTGCACATGCGCGCGGGAGTGCTGTCCTCGGTGCTCTACTGGGGGCTCGCCCAGAAGGAGGAAGTCGCCCACCGCCGGGCGGTCGAGGACATCATCGACTTCCTGAAGATCCAGGACCTGCGGCGCCGGCCCACCGGCTCGCTCGCCTACGGCCTCCAGAAGCGTGTGGAGCTGGGGCGGGCACTGGCCCTCGATCCCAAGGTGCTGCTCCTCGACGAGCCCATGGGCGGCATGAACCAGGAAGAGAAGGAGGACATGGCGCGCTTCATCCTCGACGTCAACGAGGAGCGCGGCGTGACGGTGATCCTCATCGAGCACGACATGGGGGTGGTCATGGACATCTCCGACCGCGTGGCCGTGCTCGACATGGGCCAGAAGATCGCCGAAGGCACCCCCGACGAGGTCCGCGCCAATCCCCGTGTCATCAAGGCCTATCTCGGCGAAACCAAGGGTCCGCGAAACGGAGGCCGCTGACATGGCCGATTCCACGCCCACCACCCTCCCGCGCCTGCTGCAGCGGAACGCCCGCGAGCTGGCCCGCCGGCCGGCCATTCGCGAGAAGGATCGCGGGATCTGGCAGACCTACAACTGGGCGGAGTACCACGATCAGGTGCGCGACCTCGCCCTCGGCCTCGCCGCCCTCGGATTCAAACGCGGCGAGTCGCTCAGCGTGATCGGTGACAACCGCCCGCGTCTGTACTGGGCGCAGATGGCCGCCATGTCCCTGGGCGGGCGCTCCGTGCCCGTGTACCAGGACTCCATCGCCAAGGAGCTGGCTTTCGTGCTCAACCACGCCGAGGTCTCGGTGGTGGTCGCCGAGGACCAGGAGCAGGTGGACAAGATCATCGCCCTCAAGGATCAGCTCCCCAAGCTTCGGCTGGTGATCTACGACGATCCCCGTGGGATGATCCACTACAAGGCCGACGGCATGAAGTCGTTCGCCGACGTCCAGGCGCTCGGGCGGGAGCGCGCGGCCCGCGACCCGGGCGCGCTCGCCAAGGAGATCGAGGGCGGCCGGCCGGACGACGTGGCGCTCATCTGCTATACCTCCGGCACCACGGGCAATCCCAAGGGCGCCATGCTCACCCACGACAACGTGATCGCGGTCGCGCGCGCCTTCGTCAGCGTGGAGAAGATCGGCCCCGAGGACGACTACCTCGCGTACCTCCCCATGGCCTGGGTGGGGGACGCCCTCTACAGCATGGTGTTGAGCCTGGTGGTGGGGTTCTGCATGAATTGCCCCGAGAGCCCGGAGACCGTGCAGCGCGACCTGCGCGAGCTCGGCCCCACCGCGCTCCTCGCCCCGCCGCGGATCTGGGAGAACATGCTGACGTCGGTGCAGGTGCGCGCCGCCGACGCCACGCCGCTCAAGCGGCGGGTGTTCGAGTTCTTCCGCCGGGCCGCCGAGGCCGCGGAGCTCCTGCGCGGCGAGGGCAAGCCGGTGCCGGCCGGGCTCCGGCTCAAGTGCGCGCTGGGGGAGTTCTTCGTGTACCGGCCGGTGCGCGATCAGCTGGGGCTCGCGCGCACGCACTGGTGCCTCACCGGTGGCGCGCCCCTGGGGCCGGAGACGTTCCGGTTCTTCCGGGGGTTCGGGGTGAACCTCAAGCAGATCTACGGCTCCACGGAGATCACCGGCCTGGCCTCGCTGCAGCCGGACGGGGAAGCCGATCCCAACACGGCGGGCCGGCCGTGCCCGGGCATCGACGTGCGGATCGGCGAGCGCGGCGAGGTGCTGGTGAAGAGCCCCGGCGTCTTCAAGGGCTACTTCAAGGCCGACGAGGCCACCCGCGAGGTGATCGACCCCGACGGCTGGTTCCATACCGGCGACGCCGGCTTCATCGATCCCCGCGGCCACCTCGTCATCATCGACCGCGCCAAGGATGTGGGGGCCATGCAGGACGGGACCCCCTTCGCGCCCCAGTTCATCGAGAACAAGCTCAAGTACAGCCCGTTCATCCGCGAGGCCGTGTGCTTCGGAAACGAGCGGCCGTTCGTGGTGGCGATGGTCGCCATCGACATGAACACCGTCGGCAGCTGGGCGGAGCGCAACGGGGTGCCCTACACGAGCTACATGGATCTCTCCCAGAAGCCCGAGGTGCGGACGCTGGTGGTGGGCGAGGTCGCCAAGGCGAACGCGACGCTGCCCCCGTCCACCCGGGTGCGGCGCCTGCTCCTCCTCACCAAGGATCTCGAGGCCGACGACGCCGAGATGACCCGGACCCGGAAGGTGCGCCGGCGGTTCGTGGCCGAGAAGTACGCGCCGGTCATCGAGGCCTTCTACGGCGGGTCCGACCAGGTGGAGCTGGCCACCAGTATCACCTACGAGGACGGCCGGCAGGCGATGGTGCGATCGCGCGTTCGCATCGACGACGTCGAGCGGGAGCCGGCCCATGTCTGATACCCTCGGCTTCTTCTTCCTGCTCCTTTCCAACGGCGTGATGATCGGCCTGATGTACTCGCTGGTCGCGCTGGGCTTCGTCCTCGTCTACAAGGCGACCGACGCGGTGAACTTCGCCCAGGGCGAGTTCGTGATGGTCGCGGCCCTGGCGGTGGCGCTCAGCATCCTGGCCGCGGGCGCGCCCCTCTGGGTCGCCGTCCTGGTGGGCCTGGTGGGCATGATCGGCTTCGGCTTCGCGCTGGAGCGGGTGGTGCTCCGCAAGCTCATCGGCCGGCCCGTCATCGCCGTGGTCATGGCCACCATCGGCCTGGCCTCCGTCCTTCGCGGGGTGGGGCCGACCTTCTTCGGCGCGGGGACCAAGAATCTCCCGCTGCCCCTCAGCGACGAGCCCATCATCCTGGGCCCGCTCTTCATCCCGCCCATCCAGGTGTTCGGAGCCACGGTTTCCCTGCTCTTCATCGTGGGCTTCGGCGTCTTCTTCCTCAAGTCTCGCAAGGGCATCGCCATGCGCGCCGTCGCCGACAACCAGCAGGTGGCGATGGCGATGGGCATCAACGTCGAGCGCTATTTCGGGCTGGCATGGGCGATGACGGGGGTCGTCTCCGCGCTGGGCGGGATCATCTGGGGCAACATGCTCGGCGTCGACGTGAACCTCTCCCTGGTCGGGTTCAAGGTCTTCCCGGTGGTGATCCTCGGGGGGCTCGACTCCATCCCGGGCGCCATCGTCGGCGGCCTCATCGTGGGCATCGTGGAGAACGTGGCCGCGGGCTACGTGGATCCCTACGTGGGCGGAGGCACCAAGGACTTCGCCCCCTACGTCCTGATGATCCTCGCCCTGATGATCCGGCCCTACGGCATCTTCGGCAAGCGCATCATCGAGCGGATCTAGCCGTGGCGATCGACTTCGCCATACTTCGTTCTCGGTCGTCGGCAGGGCTCAACGTACACCCACGTACGCCTCGCCCTGCCGACTCCCTCGGGCCTCGTCTGGCTCGTCGCTCGTCACGGCTAGCCGTCCGGGTGGGAGGTGAGCGATGATCCAGCGCGAGTGCGGCGTCCTCAAGACCACCTACGAAGCGGACATGGCGCTCTACCCCCTGCCCATCGCGCGGTGGACGGTGGGAGTGCTGCTGGTGCTCTTCTTCCTGGTGCTGCCGCTGTCCCTCCACGAGTACTACCTGTCCATCGCCAACCTGGTCTGGATCGCCGTCATCGGGGCGCTGGGGCTCAACGTCCTCGTCGGCTACACCGGGCAGGTGTCCATCGGGCACGGCGCCTTCATGTCGGTGGGCGCCTACACCGCCGCCAATCTCGCCACGCGCCTCGACTCGCCGTGGCCGGTCAATCTCCTCGCCGGTGGTCTCATGGCCGCGGCCGTGGGGGCGGTGGTGGGCATACCCTCCCTGCGCATCAAGGGACTCTATCTCGCCATCGCCACACTGGCCGGGCAGCTCATCATCGAGTGGATCATCAATCACGTGACCTTCATCAGCGGCGGCGTGCAGGCGTCCATCGAGGTCCCGCGGCCGCAGCTGGGCACCATGCCCCTGTCGAGCCAGCGGCAGATGTACTTCTTCCTCCTCTTCTTCGTGGTGCTCGCCATCGTGGCCACGCTGAACCTCGTGCGGAGCCGCATCGGGCGGGCCTTCATCGCCATCCGCGACCAGGACATCGCCGCGGAGATCATCGGCGTGAACATCTTCCGCTACAAGCTGCTCGCGTTCGCGATCTCCTCCTTCTACGCGGGCGTGACGGGAGTGCTCTATACCTACTTCCTGGGCATCGCCAACTACGAGCAGTTCCAGATCAACGTGTCGATCGACTACCTCGCCATGATCATCATCGGGGGCCTGGGCTCGGTCCTCGGCTCCGTTCTTGGCGCCGCCTTCGTGACCCTGCTGCCCATCGTCATCCGGCTCTCCATGGAGGCGTTCGGGGGCTTGTTCCTCGCGCCCCAGACGGTGCTGAACCTCATTCCCAACCTGCGGCTGATGATGTTCGGCGCGCTCATCATCTTCTTCCTGGTCGTGGAGCCGGAGGGATTGAACCGACTCTGGCGGAATATCCGGAACTATTTCCGTATCTGGCCTTTCGCGTACTGAGGTACGCGAGGAGAGGAGAAAACGATCATGCGACTTCACCGGATCACGCTGGTCGCGCTGCTGGTCGCCCTGGCGGGAATGCTCGCCCTGGTGTCCCCCGCGACGGCAAGCCACGAGATCGTCATCGGCATGCAGTGCGACCGGACGGGCGCGACCCAGATCGTGGGCACCGTGCTCTGCCCGGGCTTCCACGACTACGTCGCCCTAGTGAACAGCAAGGGGGGCGTCGGGGGCCACAAGATCAAGGCCCTCGAGATCGACCACGAGTACAAGGTGCCGCCGGCCGTCGAGTCGTACGAGCGCCACAAGAAGGAAGGCGCGGTGACGATGGCGGTGTACGGCACCCCGCACATCTACGCGCTTGCCGCCAAGCTCACCGAGGACCGGATCCCCGGCACCTCGCCCGGCTTCGGCAGCGCCGCCGCCGCCGACGGCGCGCGGTACCCCTACATCTTCCCCATCGCCGCCACGTACTGGTCGCAGGGCGCCGCGGCGGTGGACTTCGTGAAGAAGCAGCTGGGGGGCAGCCTGAAGGGCAAGAAGATCGCGTACATCTTCTACGACAACCCCGCCGGGCGCGAGCCCATCGAGGTGCTCCAGGACCTCGCCAAGCTGGAGGGCTTCGAGATGAAGATGTTCGCGGTGCCCCCGCCGGGCGTGGAGATGGGGGCCCAGGTGCTGGACATCGCCCAGCGGTTCCGTGCCGATTTCGTGATCGCGCATCTCTTCGGCGGCGCGCCGGGCGTGTCGATCAAGGAGTTCAAGCGGGTCGGCTATCCGCTGCGCAAGGTCGTGTCGTTCGTGTGGGGCTCCGCCGAGGTCAACATCGAGGCGGGTGGGGGCTTCGCCGCCGCCGAGGGCTACTACACGATGCAGTTCGCGGGCGTGGGGGAGGACTTCCCCGTCCTGAACGAGATCAAGGACATGTACAAGAAGCAGGGCAAGGCGGTCCCGAAGGAGATGGCGTCCACGGTGTACTACAACCGCGGCGTGCTCATCGGCGCCCTCCATGTCGAGGCCATCCGCCACGCCGTGGCGGCAAAACCGGATGGAAAGATCACCGGCGTCGACACCAAGGCCGGCTTCGAGAAGATCAGCAATTTCACCCTGGGCGGGCTGGTGCCTCCGCTGAAGGTCACGCCGACCGATCACGAGGGCGGCGGGCTCGTGCAGATCTGGCAGGTCAAGGGCGGCAAGTTCGTGAAGGTCACGGACTGGTACGCCGCCTACACCGACGTCGTCGGCAAGCACATCAAGGCCGCGGCCTCGAAGTAGCCGCGAGAACGGAGAAGCGCCGGAGGGGGCCTCGCGTCCCCTCCGGCGCGACATCGCGATGCTGAGTCTCAACAACGTCGAGGTCATCTACGACAGCGTGATCCTCGTCCTCAAGGGCGTCTCCATCGTCTGCGCGGAGGGGCAGATCACCACCCTGCTCGGCGCCAACGGCGCCGGCAAGACCACCACCCTCAAGGCGGTCTCCGGCCTGCTCCGGACGGAGCGCGGCGAGGTGACCAAGGGCTCGGTGGAGCTCAACGGCGAGCGAATCGACCGGTTGCCCGCCTACGACGTCGTGCAGCGCGGGGTGGTTCAGGTGTTCGAGGGCCGGCGCGTGTTCGAGCACCTCACCACCGAGGAGAACCTGATCGCGGGGGCGCACACCCAGTCCGACCGGAGCAAGGTGAGCGGGGGCATCGAGCGCGTGTACCAGTACTTCCCCCGTCTCAAGGAGCGCCGCCACGTGCAGTCGGGCTACCTCTCGGGCGGCGAGCAGCAGATGCTGGTCATCGGGCGCGCCCTCATGTCGACCCCCAAGGTGATGCTGCTCGACGAGCCGTCGCTGGGTCTGGCGCCCATGCTCGTGGAGGAGATCTTCAGCATCGTCCAGCGCCTGAACCAGCACGAGAAGCTCACCGTGCTGCTCGTCGAGCAGAACGCCACCATGGCCCTCCGCATCGCCGACCACGGCTACGTGATGGAGAACGGTCGCATCGTGCTCGAGGGCACCGGCGACTCCCTTCGCGAGAACGCCGACATCAAGGAGTTCTACCTCGGGCTCACCGAGGTGGGGGCGCGGAAGTCCTACCGGGACGTGAAGCACTACAAGCGGCGCAAGCGCTGGCTGAGCTAGCGGCATGGCCGCGCAGGACCTGTCCGTCTACGACCTGATCACCCGCGGCGCCGCCGCTCACGGCGCCGCGCCCGCCTTCATTCAGGGTGATACGGAGGTGTCGTTCCGCGACTTCAAGCGGCGGGTGGACGCGCTCGCCGCGGGTCTTCACGGCCTCGGCATCGGCAAGGGTGACCGTATCTGCATCCTCGCCCAGAACGAGCTCGGCTATCTCGACCTCTACGGAGCGTGCGCGCGCCAGGGCATCGTCGCTTATCCGATCAACTGGCGGCTCAGCGCCGAGGAGGTGGAGCGCGTGCTCGAGCGGGCGCTCCCGCGCATGCTGGTGGCGGACGCCTCCACGCTCGGCGTGGTCGGCGGCTGGCCCGCCGCCAAAACGGCCGTGCCCTACTGGGTTCAGCTCGGTCCGAGCCCGGCGCCGGGCTTCACCAGCCTGGCGACCCTCTACCGGGAGGGCGCCGCGGTGCCCGCGGCGGACGTCACCGGCGAGGATGTGTTCGCGGTGATCTCCACCGCCGCGGTGGACGTGATCCCGCGCGGCGCCGCTCTCACCCATGCCAACGTGGTCACCGCCGACCTCACCATCATGGGCTGCACGGGCCTCAACGCGAGCGATCGCTATCTGGCCGGGCTGCCCCTCTTCCACATCACCGCGCTCGGCTGGACGCTCGCCACGTTCCACGCGGGCGGAGCCACGGTGGTGGTGTCGCGCTGGGATCCCGAGGAGGCGGTGCGGCTCATCGACCGGCACCGGGTGAGCTATCTCTCCGATTTCCCCCCCGTGCTCACCACCCTCCTGGACGCGGCGGAGAAGGCGGGCAGCGCGCTCCCAAGCCTCCATCACGTGTCGGGCCTGGATGCCCCCGCGACCATTCAGCGCCTGCACGAGAAGACCCGGGCCAAGTTCTGGACGGGCTTCGGGCAGTCCGAGACCACCGGCTTCGTGTCCATCGTCCGCGTGCTCGACAAGCCGGGCTCGGCGGGCAAGCCCGTGCCGGCGTGCCAGGTGAAGCTGGTGGACGACTACGATCGTGACGTGCCGGCGGGCACGCCGGGCGAGATCGTGGTGCGCGGCCCCCTGGTCTTTCAGGGCTATTTCGCCCAGCCCGACGTCACCGCCTACACCTTCCGGGGCGGCTGGCACCATACGGGCGACGTGGGGCGTTTCGACGAGGAGGGGTATCTCTACTACGTCAAGCGGAAGCCCGAGAAGGAGCTGATCAAGCCGGGGGGCGAGAACGTCTATCCCGCCGAGGTGGAGACGGTCATCATGCAGATGCCCGGGGTCACCGGCGTCTGCGTGTACGGGATCCCCGACGAGCGGTGGGGCGAGGCGGTCAAGGCGGTGGTGGAGACGAAGGCGGGCGCGACGCATACCGCCCAGTCGGTGGGGGAGTTCGTCATCTCGAAGATCGCGCGCTTCAAGCGGCCGCACGTGGTGGCATTCACGGACGCCCTCCCGCGCGGGGCCGAGGGAGCGGTGGACCGTGACGCGGTGAAGGCGAAGTGGGGCGAGGGGCGCTAGCGTGAAGATCTTCGACGAGCAGCACGACATGTTCCGTCAGTCCGTCCGCGCCTTCGTGGACAAGGAGGTCGTGCCGCACCTCGAGGAGTGGGAGCAGGCCGGTCAGATCCCCAAGTCCATCTGGCCGCGCATGGGCGCGCTCGGCTTCCTCGGCGTCGAGTACGACGAGAAGTACGGCGGGGCCGGGGCGGATTTCCTCACCTCCGCGGTGATCCACGAGGAGATGTCCCGCTCCCGCTCGGGCTCGCTCGCGATGGCGGTGGGCGTGCACAACGACATGTCCTCGCCCCACCTCTACTGGACGGGCAGCGAGGCGCTGAAGGAGAAATACCTGCCCGGGATCTGCCGCGGCGAATCCCTCTGCGCCATCGCGGTCACCGAGCCGGGCGGGGGCTCCGACGTGGCCGCGATCAAGACCCGCGCGGTGCGCGACGGCGACCACTACGTGCTCAACGGCGCCAAGATGTTCATCACCAACGGGGTCATGGCCGACCTCTATTTCGTGGCCGCTCGTCTCGCCGGGCGAGGCGCCGCCGAAGGCGAGACGAGCACGACGAACGATGCGAGCGCCCGCCGACATCTGGGCATCTCCATGTTCCTGGTGGAGCGCAACACGCCCGGCTTCACGGTGAGCCGCAAGCTCGACAAGATGGGCATGCTCGCCTCCGACACCGCCGAGCTCTCGTTCCAGGACATGCGGGTGCCCGCCGCGAACCTCCTGGGCCAGGAGGGCACCGGCTTCTACGAGGTCATGCGCATCTTCCAGCGCGAGCGGCTGGTGGCCGGTCTCCACTGCACGGCGGGCTGCCAGCGCGCGCTCGAGGACACCATCACCTATGTGCAGGGCCGCCACGCCTTCGAGGGGCCGCTGTCGGAGAAGCAGGTGATCCGCCACAAGCTGGCCGAGCTCGCCACGCTCATCGAGGCGGGGCGCTGGCTGACCTATGCCGCGTGCCTCAAGTTCCAGGCCCACGAGGACGCCGTGCGTGAGATCTCCATGGTGAAGCTCTTCACCGCGGACATGGCCCAGCGGGTGGCCTACGACTGCGTGCAGCTCCACGGCGGTTACGGTTACATGCGCGAGTACCCCATCGAGCGGTTCTTCCGCGACTATCGCCTCATGACCATCGGCGGCGGCACCTCCGAGATCATGAAGGAGATCATCGCCAAGCAGATGAGGATCTGAGCGATGGCGGGGCGGGTGGCGGGGAAGGTGGCGATCGTGACGGGGGCGGCCAGCGGCCTCGGGCGCGGCATCGCGCAGGCGCTGGCCGCGGAAGGCGCCCGCGTGGCGGTGGTGGATCTCAACGAGGCGGGCGCCAAGGAGACGGTCGAGGTCGTGGTCAAGGCCGGCGGCGAGGCGGCGGCCTGGCGCGCCGACATCAGCGACAAGACTCGCATCGACGCCGTGGTGGGGGACGTCGCCGCGCGCTGGGGCGGCGTGCACATCCTCGTCAACAATGCCGGGCTCGACAAGGTCGGACCCTTCCTGCAGTCGCCCGAGTCGGACTGGGACCTGATTCTCCGCGTGAACCTCAAAGGCCCCATCGTCTGCACCCGCGCGGTGCTCGACGTGATGATCAAGCAGGGCGGAGGCAAGATCGTCAACATCGCCTCGGACGCGGGCCGCGTGGGCTCCACGGGTGAGGCCGTCTATTCGGCCGCCAAGGGTGGCATCATCGCCTTCACCAAGACGATCGCGCGGGAGATGGCGCGGCACCGGATCAACGTGAACTGCATCTGCCCGGGCCCCTCCGATACGCCGCTCTTCGCCGAGGTCGCGGCCGGCAACCCCAAGCTCGCCGAGAGCCTCAAGCGCGTCATCCCCTTCGGCCGCCTCGGCACCCCCGAGGACCTGGCCCCCGCCGTGGTGTTCTTCGCCTCCGACGAGTCGGCCTTCGTCACCGGACAGACCCTGTCGGTGTCCGGCGGCCTGACCATGGTCTGAGGGTGTGCCACCCGATCTGGTGGTCGCCGGACACGTCACGCTCGACGTGACCGCGAGCGGCACCCGTCCCGGCGGGGCCGCCTACTACGCGGCCCTGGCCGCACAGCGCCTCGGGTTGCGGGTGGGGCTGCTGACCTCGTTCGCCGACGACTTCCCCGCTGACGCGATCCCGACGGACATTACCGTCACCCGGGTCGCCAGTCCCCAGACCACCACGTTCACGCTGAAGGGCGCGGAGGCCGCCCGCACGCTCACCCTCGGCGCCCGCGCCGCCGACCTCGAGGCCGACGACTTGCCGGCCGACTGGGGGACCGCGCCGCTGGCGCTGCTCTGCCCGGTCATCAACGAGGTGGATCCCGCGCTCGCCGAGGCGCTCGGGGCCGCCTCGCTGGGCGTGTTGCCCCAGGGCTGGATGCGCCGCCGCGACACGGGCGGCCTCATCGTCGTCCAACCGTGGGAGGAAGCCGAGCCCGTGCTCGCCTGGGCGCAGCTCATGGTGGCGAGCGAGGAGGACGTGGCGGGCTTTCGAGAAGACGCGGTGGAGTGGCTGCAGCGCGTGCCGCTGGGCGCCCTCACCAACGGCGCCCGCGGCGCCACGCTCTACGTCAACGGCGAGCCCTATCACGTGGCGCCCGACATCGCCAACGAGGTGGACGACACCGGCGCCGGCGACGTGTTCAGCGCCACGTTGCTCATCGAGTACTACCGGGGCGGCGACGCCTGGGAGGCGGCGGCGGCCGCCGCGGTGGCGGCGGCCGCGGTGGTCGAGGGCAAGGGCGCCTCCGCCCTGCTCGACCGCGCCGGCCTCACCACCCGCCTGGCCGAGTACCGCCGGCGGCGCGGGGGCTGACCCCGGCGCGCCGGCGCTACACCGGCGCCTCCATCCGGATCAAGGCCCGGAGCAGATCGGTCTCGGTCACGATGCCGACGAGGCGTCCGCCCTCCTCGACCGGCAGCGCCCCGAACTGATGGTCCAGCATCAGCTGCGCGGCGTCGCGGGCCGGCCGGTCCGGGCCCACCGTGAGAACCGCCTGCGTCATCACTCCGTCCACCGTGAGCTTGGCGAGCAGGTGATTGATCTCCCACACGGAGAGGCTGGTCGCCTGCGACGGAAGGTTCAGCCGGATGTCCCGGTCCGTGATGATTCCGAGCAGCCGACCCTCGGGACTCGTGACGGGAAGATGCCGGATCCGCTCCTTCGTCATGAGCGCGCGCGCGTCCAGCATGGGCATCCACGGCGGCACCGAGATCACGGCCTTGGTCATGAGATCTCTGACGAGCATGACGGGCTCCTTTCGCCGATGAGGCGGTCTCGGGCGGGCGCCGGGGGCGCCGCGTGCCGGATCCGATCCGGCGTCCACGGCGGCTCGAAGGTGACGACCACCTCCACGCGCTCGACGCCGGGGATCGCCATGACCGCATGCCGCACCCACTGGCTCATGGTGTCGTGAAGCGGGCAGCCGGGAGTGGTCAGGGTCATGATGACGCGGACCTCGCCGGCCCTCACCTCGATCCCGTAGACGAGGCCCAGCGCCGGCAGGGACAGACCAAGCTCCGGATCGTATACCCCTTCCAGGGCCTCCCAGACCGCCTCGCGTGTCGCGCTCATGGCGCCTGAAGCCTCACCCCCAGCCTGAGCCCCGGCACGCGCGCCGCGACGGCGAGATGCCGCAGCACGTGCCCCAGCGCCGCCGCGAGCGCCAGGGCGCCCAGGACGAGCACGACCCCCGCGCCGCGAATCCACCTCACCTCCGCGGCGCCGACGCCCAGCGCCAGCAGGATGATCCCGCTGACGAGGAGGGCGTAGGCCAGCGCTTCCATGCGCGGCCACGCGAGCTGGGCGAGGGTGGGGACGGCGGCGCGCCCCGCCTGGGGACTGTAGACGCGATACCACACGAGGAAGGGCACGATCTTGAGCATGGCGCCGGCGATGGTGAGCGAGATCCAGCCTCCCAGCGCGAGCGCGGCATAGGCGAGCGCGGCGCGCGGTCCCGACAGGAGGTCGAGGGCGAAGCCGAGCCCCATGGCGGTGAGGGGGACGAGGAACAGCGCGCCGCTCAGCATGACGCGCAGCCCCGCATCCAGGGCCGGGCGCTTGCGGCCTCGGATCATCGCGATCACCGACAGGCCGTGCGCCGCCACCGCCGCGGCGACCCCGAGCGCTCCGGGAAGGACCAGCCCCGGCGCGGCGATCAGGCCGACGACGAGCATCGGCACGCCGGCGGCCAGGCCCAGCAGCTGCACGCGACCCAGGGCCGGCGCCGGCTCCGGGGCGAGGAGAAACATGGGATAGATCCGGGCGGACACGCCGAACACCATCGGCGTCACCCAGCCCAGAAGCGCCAGGTGCACGTGGGCATGCAGGATCGAGAGCACGTCTCCCGGCAGGATGAGCCAGAGGCGGTTCACGCCGAGCGCGAGCCCGAACAGCGTGGTCAGGGCGAGCCCGGCGTAGCCCAGGACCACCGCCCGCGCGGTGAACGTCCATCCCCGGAAGCCGCGCAGGCTCATGGCCAGGTTCACGAGATGCAGCACGATCCCGACGGCAAGGAGGGCGGCCGCGCTCAGGAGCCCGACCGACGTCCCACGGAAGAAGTGGCTGACCATTCCCGCGACGCTCACCACGAGGATCCCGAGCTGCC
This sequence comes from Candidatus Methylomirabilota bacterium, assembly GCA_035281625.1. Lineage (GTDB taxonomy): Bacteria > Methylomirabilota > Methylomirabilia > Rokubacteriales > CSP1-6 > DASRWT01. Next base: position 1,610 of record DATEDO010000033.1, on the reverse strand, counting down.
ACCGCGCGAGCCGCGCGCTCCAGAGGGGCCGGCCCAGCACGACCGGAACGATCTGGTAGCTCGCGCCCATGATCGCCAGCGTGATCCAGCCCAGGGTCACCAGGTGGGTGAGGGCGATCACGCGCGGCTGATAGTAGTGGCGCGACAGCTCCGGCGCCAGCCACACCACGCCGAGCGCGGCCAGGACGTAGGCCCCGGCCGCGGCGGCAAGATAGCCGAGGGGAACGGTCGGCGGAAGGCCTCCGGCGGCCGCCGGGCGCGGGGCCTGACTCATGATGTCACGCGGCGGATACGAATGCGCACGAGCCCCGGCTCGGGCTCGTCGGTCTGGTGCGCGAAGCCCCGCTCCTCGAGCACGCCGTAGAGAAACATGGGCCGGCGATCATGGCTCACCTCGAGCTCATCGTCCGCCTCGAGCGCCTCGGCCTCACGGAGCACGCGCACCATCGGTTCCGGTGGCTCGAGTCCGCGGACGTCCAGCAGCACCCGCCGGGGCTCGATGGCGGCGCCGGCGGGCGAGGCCGGCGCCTCGGATGCCGGCGCGGCCAGCGTGTAGAACCACACGCGCCAGTCATCCGGCGCCAGGCACTCCGTCCAGTGCGCGAAGCCGCGCTTGCCGAGCACCCCGTAGAGGGGATGGGGCTCGAACGGCGTCCGCACGACGAGCACCTCGTCCGCGGCCAGCGACCGGACTGCCGCCATGATGCGAGCGAACGGCTCCCGGCCGCGCCCGATGTCCTCGCGGACGTCGAGGTGCACCGGCCGCCCGGCGGGGGCCTCGGCGGGGGCGGGGGGCATGATGGGCCGGCTCATGAGGACGCCTTCGCCTTGGCCCGGGCGCGCGCGACCGCGGCGAGCACCGCGTCGACGGAGACACCCGCCGCGGCGGCCGCCTCCTCCAGCGAGAGATGCGCCCCGCAGCAGTGGTTGATCCCCATCGCGGCCAGCGCCTCTCGCGCGTCGGGATGCTCGCTCAAGATCTCTCCCACGGTTCGTCCGCCACCACACCGGCCCCCACAGCTATGTGTCATGGGCTTTCCTCCCGAGCCTCAGGATAGCCGCCCGGCGGATGGCCCGTTATGATCCCGGTCATAGGCGGGACATGGCGCCTCCCCCGCGGCCCGGGGTCTGCTAGACTGACCCCGAATGGGCGAGCGGCGCATCAAGATCACGGCGGGATCGGTGAAGGCCGATGCCGTCCTGGACGAGTCCCACACCGCCCAGGCGGTGTGGGACGCGCTGCCGCTATCGTTCTCCGGCGAGACGTGGGGCGACGAGATCTACTTCGGGATCCCCGTGAAGGCCAAGCCGGAGCGCCCGCAGGAGACGGTGGAGATGGGCGATCTCGGCTACTGGCCGCCGGGCTCCGCGTTCTGCATCTTCTTCGGGCCCACGCCGATGAGCCACGGTTCGGAGATCAGGCCCGCCAGCGCGGTGAATGTCTTCGGGCGCGTCCGTGGCGACGCCCGGGCCTTCAAGGCGGTGCGCTCGGGCACCGTGGTCAAGGTCGAGCGCGCCTAGCCGTGCAGTCGATCCGACGCTTCTCCGACAGGCTCCTCGGCTAGGCTGGTCCCGCGCGGCCTGCGGCCGCAGCGCGAGACCCACCGTTC
>DATEDO010000032.1:0-3982 GCA_035281625.1 Candidatus Methylomirabilota bacterium | reverse complement strand
AGGAACCCCACCGCGATCCCGTACTGGGCCAGGTAGTAGGTCGGCCAGATGAGGTAGGCGGCCAGCGGCACCGCGGCTCGGAAGCGCCCGGCCGCGATCAGAGAATCCGAGAGCACGAACAGCATGGCGCCGATCCAGACGAGGGGCGTCGAGAAGCGCGCGAGGATCGCCGAGACCGTCATTCCCGTGATCGCGAGGGCGTAGGCGATGACCGGCACCGCATACCCCCCCAGGTGGCTCGAGAGCCAGCCCGTCACCACCACGCCGTAGACGAGCACGGCCGCCACAAGCACGATCTGGCGCCGCCCGGGACGAAGCGGCCGAGGCCAGCTGCGCACGAAGAGCGTCGTGTACGCGACGTGCGCCAGGAAGAACGCGCCCAATCCGGCGCCGAAGTAGCGGCGGAAGCCCAGGTGCAGGAGCACGTCACCGAGGCACGACAGACCAAGCGCCGTCGCGAGGAGCGCGCTGTCGGAGATCCCTCGTGCGGCCCCACCCGGCGTCTCGCGCTCGACCCGCCCCAACACGCGCGCGCTCATCAGCGCGAGCGGCGCCATGCCCAGCGCCTTGACCACCACACTTCCGGGAAACGGCTGAAAGGGCCGCGTCGCGAAGTATGCCACCGCGCTCGCGATCGACAGCAGCAGCAGCCATCGATCGAGCGGGTCGACGTGCCGCAGCCGGCCAAGCGTCAGAAGGTCCATCCCGCCAGGTGCTTTCAGATCTCCTACGTGCTTACCCGGATGCCGGGCTTCCCTTGCTATGGGGCGATTCGCTGTGATCCATTGTCGGGGCCACGATCGTCCCATAACTTCTCCGACCCTCGGCAAAAGGAGACACACGAATGTCCGGGCCAACTTACACGATCACCTGCTCCTGCGGAAACGTCCACACCGTCACATGCCCGGGAGGAGGGACGAGCGGACCGCCCCCTATCCAACCGACCCCGTTCCCGCAGCCGCGCGTCCCGTTGGGCCCCCTCGCAGGCTACCGGGTCAGCTTGATGGATGCCCTCCCGGCCGATGTCTTCACGAGGGGAGGCACTGACCCTGTCGTGGTACATCTTGACGCGAGTACGCTCTTCCAGACCGCGAGTGCCGCCGGTAGGCACGTGATCGTATCGCACGGCGCCACCGTGATGCAGGCACATGGGTGAGAATCCTTCGTCATCTCCATCGACCGCCGTGACGGCCCTGGGCCGAGCTAGCGACCGCATTCGGGAAACCGTCAAGTGGATCATCGCCAGCTTTGCCGCGGTCGGGGCGGCGATGCTTGCGGGGACCCAGCTATCCGGGATCGGCGAGCTCGATCCAGCAGGCTTCAGGATGTGGCTCGCAATCATCGGCGGAGCTCTTGTGCTCGTGGGAATCGCTTTGGCGGTCTGGACGGGTTCAACGGTTCTCATCACGGGCCCAGTGGCCCTGAGCGAGCTCGTGCGTGGACGTGTTCCCGGAAGCGTAGACAGGCTGCTGCAGAGCAACAAGGTCTTCCTCGGCGGTTTTGCGGACGTCGACTCGCTCCAGGCAGCATTCGAGTCCGCCACCCGCGAGATGCGGGCGGCGTACGCGGCTCTCCACAAGACGCCTTCACCTCCCCAACCCCTGAAGGACGCTGCAGAGAGCGCGAACGTTCAAGCGGATCTCATCGGGCAAGTAGTCTCACGATTGCTAGATGCGGCCAGCTGGACCATCGTCCAAGCTCGCTTCAAGCGAGCCCGACCGCTACTCTTCGTCGGGGCACTCGTCACTGCGACCGGCGTCGGCCTCTTCACGTGGGCGGTGAACCCGCCGAAGGCGCCGAAGGACGCACCGGCGACGCGGCATGTCGCCCCGATGAAGTCGGTCGAGGTGGTGCTCACCGAAGAGGGCGCGAGGATCCTGGGCCCTCGGCTCGGGGGCACGTGCGACACGAAGCGGTTGCGTGCTCTGATCTCTCAGGACTTCAATACGGGGGGCCTTTCAGCCGTCAGCGTGCCGACGGCCGCCTGCCAGCCGATGCGATTCGTTCTGACTCGAGAGATCGGTTCGGTCTTGGCGCCGTAGGAGGAGGAATGGTGGGCTGGGACGGGATTGAACCGCCGACACCAGGATTTTCAGTCCTGTGCTCTACCAACTGAGCTACCAGCCCACCACGGAATTGTGAGGGTACCAAAGGCGCGTCGAAGTGTCCAGGAAGGCTGGATTCCTGGCATACTGAGGGCCGGAGGAACCATGACGTCCGACCTCGATATCCAGGCCTCTCTCGCCCCCGGCGAGTACGTGGACAGCGGGCATGCGCGCGTGGCCGCCTTCGCCCGGGATGCCGCCGGCGGCGCCACCGATCCCCGGGAGCGTGCGGTGCGACTCTACTACGCGGTGCGGGACGGCATCGTCTACACGCCCTACTGCGATTTCACCGACCCTGACACGTTCCGGGCCAGCGCCTGCCTCGAGAAGGGCGCCGGGTTCTGCGTCGGCAAGGCGTCCGTGCTCACCGCCGCCGCCCGCGCCGCGGGGATCCCGGCCCGCATCGGCTTCGCGGACGTGCGAAATCACCTCTGCACCGACAAGCTGCGGGCCTTGATGGGCACGGACACCTTCGTCTATCACGGCTACACCGATCTCTACCTGGACGGCCGCTGGGTGAAGGCGACGCCGGCCTTCGACCGCGGTCTCTGCGAGAAGTTCGGCGTGAAGGCGCTCGAGTTCGACGGGCGTGAGGACTCGCTGTTCCAGCCCTTCGACGTGGCGGGGCGGCGCCACATGGAGTATCTCTTGGATCGCGGGCCCCGCGCGGACGTCCCGGTGGCCGAGATCATGAAGGCGTTCGCGGAGGCCTACCCGGGGCTGACGGCGCGGACGACGGCGGCCCCGGTGACGCAGTTCAGGGACGAGGCGAAGCCGACGGCGTAGCTAGTTCGGGCCGGAGAGGTCCGCGCCGGTGTCCGACTCGAAGACGATGCGATCGTTGTCGTCGATGGTGAAGGCCTCGTGGAGCACGAACGGTACGTCATGCTGCACGAGAAACCGGGTGAGCTTGGCCACCGCCACCGGATGCGCGTCCAGGTGGAAGGACAAGGCGATATCCCCGATCTCATCGACGGCAAAAATAGCCCAGTCCCCCACGATGAGGGCTTCCATCTCCTCCTCGTAGGTGACCCCGCCCTCGAACTCCTCCGAGCCCTGGGCAAGCTCGCGCAGCTCGTTGAGCTTGGCCCGGCGCTTGGCCTCTTCCATCCCGCCCCGCTACATACCCTTGAAGACGCCGTCCGCGGCCATGTCCTTGAACGCCTGCTCGTAGGCGCGGATGGAGCGGGCGAGATCGTCGTCGGTGTGCACGGCCGAGATCCAGCCGTGATGGCTGGCGCAATCCACGCCGTTGTTGAAGAGGGCGCAGCGGAGGAGCTGATAGAGATCGTGGCGCCGCGGGCGGTCGAAGCCGGCTAGCCCGGGCTTGCCCTCGAAGGACACGTGGAAGATCGAGGCCTCGCCGAAGCAGAGGCCGGGAACGCCCACGCGCTTCATGGCATCCGTCAGACCCGCGCGCAGCTCGTCGCCCGCCTTGTTGGCGCGCGCGTGCAGGCTGCCGTCGGACACCAGCTCCAGCGTGGTGATCGCGGCCGCCGCCGAGACCGGGTTGGAGTTGTACGTCCCGTTCTGCGCCACCCGCTGGCTGCGGTCCCAGGTCGAGTCGCCGCGGTGGGCCATCATCGACATGAGCAGCTTCTTGCCGACCACCGCGCCGCCGGGGAGCCCCCCGGCCACGATCTTGGCCAGCGTGGTCATGTCCGGAGTGACGCCGAAGTACTGCTGGGCGCCGCCCGGGGAATAGCGAAAGCCGGTGATCACCTCGTCGAAGATCAGCACCACGCCCATCCGCTCGGTGAGGGCGCGCAGCTCCTGGAGATAGCCGGGGATGGTCGGCGTGGTGCCGGACTGACCGCCCGCGGGCTCGAGAATAACCGCCGCAACATCGCCCCGCTGGAGGAGCACTTCGACCGCCT
>DATEDO010000031.1:0-13680 GCA_035281625.1 Candidatus Methylomirabilota bacterium | reverse complement strand
AGACGCGGGCCGGGGCGCCGGCGCGGGCGGGGCCGCGGCGCGATTGCCGGCCTTCGCGGCCAGGTAGTCGGTGAGCTGGCCCCGGTCCACCTCGACCACGCGGGTGGCGATGCGATTGATGAAGTAGCGATCGTGGGAGATGAAGACAATGGTGCCGGTGAAGGTCCCCAGCGCTTCCTCGAGTACCTCCTTCGAGGCGAGGTCGAGATGGTTCGTCGGCTCGTCCATGCAGAGCAGCGCCGCGGGGCGCACCAGCATCTTGGCCAGCGCCAGCCGGGCCTTCTCCCCGCCCGACAGGACGGCCACGCGCTTGTCCACGGCGTCGCCGCTGAAGAGGAAGGAGCCGAGTATGGTGCGCAGCCGCGTGTGAGTGGCCTCGGGCGCCACCGCTTCGATCTCCTCCAGGACCGTGCGGGCGGGGTCCAGGGCGTCGAGCTGATGCTGGGCGTAGTAGTGAACGTCCACGTGGGCGCCCAGCGTGCGCTCGCCCGCGTCCACGGCGAGGACGCCGGCGAGCATCTTCAGCAGGGTGGACTTGCCGGCGCCGTTGACGCCGACGAGCGCGATCCGCTCTCCGCGCTCGGCGGTGAAGTCGACGCCGGCGTAGACCACGTTGTCCCCGTAGGCCTTGCGCACCCCGGCCAGACGCTCCACCACCCGGCCGGTGCGCGGCGGCTGCGGGAACTTGAAGTGGATGTGCCGGGCCGCGCCCTCCACCTCGATGCGCTCCACCTTCTCGAGCATCTTGATCCGGCTCTGGACCTGCCGCGCCTTGCTCGCCTTGTAGCGGAAGCGCTCGATGAAGCGCTCGATCTCCTCGATGCGCTTGGCCTGGTTGCGGGCGCGCGCCTCGGTCAGCGCTCGCCGTGCCTCCCGCTCGACCAGATACTGGTCGTAATCGCCGGGGTAGACCTCCACTCCGCCGCCCGTGACGTCGGCGATGGACGTGACCATGCGATTGAGGAAGTAGCGGTCGTGGGACACGATCACCACCGTCCCGTCATAGGAGCCGAGGAAGCTCTCGAGCCACCCGAGCGACTCCAGGTCGAGATGGTTGGTGGGCTCGTCGAGCAGGAGCAGATCGGGCCGCAGCAGGAGGAGGCGGGCGAGAGCCGCCCGCATTCGCCAGCCGCCCGAGAACTCGGTCAGGCTGCGATGCAGCGTGGTGGGCGGGAAGCCCAGCCCCCCCAGGATCATCTTCGCCGCCGCCTCGAGCCGGTACCCACCCCGCGCCTCGAATCGGTGCTGCACCTCGCCGTAGCGCTCGGTGAGCGTGGGGTCCGCCTCCGGCTGCGCCATGGCCTCGGCGAGGCGCTCGAGCTCGGCCTCCAGCTCCCAGACCTCGTCGAAGCCCGACAGAGCCTCGGCCAGCACGGTACGGCTGAGGCCGCCCGCCACCTCCTGGGGCAGATAGCCGACACTGACGCCGCTGTCCAGGTGCACGCGTCCCGTGTCGGGCTCCTCCACCCCCGCGAGCACCCGGCACAGGGTGGTCTTGCCCGCGCCGTTGGGCCCGACCAGGCCGATGCGCTCACCGCGTCCCACTCGCCAGGAGCAGTCGCGGAGGAGCGTCTGCCCTCCGTAGCCCTTCGAAACCGCCTCGAGCGCGATCACGGTCCGGCCTTTCCCTTCTCCCCACCTATCCCATGGTTTGGACGCGGTCCGGCGCGACCTTGTAGATCACGCGCACCTCGCCGGGCTTGCGATGCGGGTACGTGTCCACGCCCATGTACTTCTTGGCGAGGGAGTCGATGTGCGCGTCCGCGCCCGACTCGGTGGTCTCGACGATGCGCCCTTTGATCTGGAGGTAGCGATAGGGATTGTCCGGATCCATGATCGCCAGCGCCACCTTCGGCGTCCGGCGCATGTTCCGGTCCTTCACCCGCCCCTTGGCGGTGTTGAACCGAAGGTGGGTGCCGTCCCAGTCGAACCACACCGGCGTGACCTGCGGGCCGCCGTCCGCGCCCACGGTGGCGAGGGTGGCGAAGGCCTTCTTCTTGGTCAGCACGTCCTTGAATCCCTCGGGGATCTCTGCCATCACCCGGCTCCTTTCATCCTTTGTTCTTCATCGCATCCAGGACGGCGAAGGCGTGCCGGACCGACTTGATCGCCAGGGTTCCGCCCATCAGCGCGCCGACGTCCATGGTCTCGGCGATCTCCGCGTCGCTCGCACCCAGGTGGAGGACCTCCTCCACGCGGTGCTCGATTCAGTCGAAGCAATTCTGCGAGATGGCGACGGCGAGCGCGGTCAGCTCCTTGTGCTTCTTGGACAGCGCGCCGTCGGCGAACACCTGCTTGCCGACCTCGCCGAAGGCGCCGGGCACCCGCATGGCGCTCTTGGCCACGAGCCCGTTCAGGCGCTTCCGCTCCGCGTTCCTCTCGTGCAGGTGGAACATCAGGCCTCCTCCTTCTGGGGGGACGGTTCGGTGAGGGTCCGGGCCCGCGCTTCCGCCATGCCGCGGACCGCGAGCAGGAGCCGGACCATGCACTGCTGGACGAGCGCGGCGTCCTGCGCGGTGGGATCCGACATCCACGCGCGGGCCACGTCGCGGTGGTCCGCCTGAAAGCCCAGCGTCGGCGACAGCGCCTGCAGGCGCAGCAGGAGATCGTCGGGCGGCAGGCCGGAGGCGCGCAGCCGAGCCACTACCGCGCCCCGCACACCGGCGTTCCAGATCCCGGTGAGCGCCTCGAGAAGCGCGGCGTAGCAGGTCGCCTCGGGCTTCTGCCCGAGGTGCTCGAGCACGGCGGCGACGATGGGGTGCACCGCCGGGCGCCCCTCCTCGTCCTCGCCCACCAGCCCGGCGAGGAGCGGATCCGTGGCGAGTCCCGCGCGCTCGAAGATGGCGACCAGCTCGGAGACCGGCACCGGCGGGAGCCCGGCCAGACGCTCCAGCAGCGGCTGATCCGAGCTCATCAATGTCCTCCCGTGCAGGCGGCGCACTTGCAGAGGCCGCGGAGCAGGCCGTAAGGGTACTGGCTCTCGTGGCCGTCCGACCAGCCCACGCGCAAGGCGTCGGGCAGGCGCTTGATGTCGCGCGGCCACGTCATGGCCTCGGTGAGCGGAGCCGGCTCGGCTCCCACCGCAGCGGGATCGTCGAGCCGGAGCCGGTCGAACGGATAGATGCTCGAGTGCCCGTCCGCCCACGTCACGCCGATGGCGTAGCGCCCCACCAAGTGCACGTCCTTCGGCTCGCCGGGATTGCCCTGGCCCAGGATCGGGAGGAGGCCCTTGATGGTCATGCGCCGCCTCCCGTGGTCGCCCGCGCGAGCCGGAGCCCGGCGAGCAGGTAGTGCACGGCGAGGTTCTGATGCGCGCCCCACCGCGCGGCACGCCGCCGGATCGCCCGCTCGCTGAGCGGCCGCCCCCGGTTGTAGAAGCGCTCGAAGGCCTTGCGCACCGCCAGATCGCCGGCCGGGCACACGTCGCCGCGGCCGAGCCCGCGCGCGATGAACCACTCCGCGGTCCACCGGCCCAGCCCGCGCACCGCGGTGAGCGTCTCGATGATGTCCTCATTGCTCCGCTCGGCCAGCCCGGAGAGGTCCAGCTCGCCCGAGGCCACCCGCCGCGCCAGCCCCACGATGTACTCCGCCTTGCGGCCGCTGAACTTCATCGCCCGCAGGTGGCGCACCTGCGCACGCGCGAGGGCGGCGGGCTCGGGGAAGGCGAAGAGCGGCTCGCCCGCCGTCTCGAGCCGCGTCCCGTATCGACGCACGAGCGACGCCCGCAGCGCGAAGGCGAACGAGAGATTCACCTGCTGGGCGCAGATGGCGCTCACCAGCATGTCGAAGGGCTCCGGCATGAGGGTGGGTCGGAGGCCGCGAAAGTGGGGCACGAGCTCGCCGAGGACGCGGTCCGTCTTGGCGGCGAGGTAGAAGCTCTCGAGATCCAGATCGGCGCCGCAGAGGCGGCGCGCCTCGCCGACGGCGGCGGCGAGCACGTGCGGGCTCCGCGCGCCCGGCACCGTCACCCGCACCTGCGCGTCGTCGGGCCCCCCCGTCCAGCGGAGCTCGTAGGCGTGCCACGCCCCGTCGACGCGCACCGCCCGGCGGAAGACCCCCTCGGAGACGCGGTTCACGGGATCCTCGCCCCAGGTCTGGAAGCGGGACAACGTGCGGGCGAGATCGAGGGGGCCGGGAATGTCGAGGAGCGCGTCCATCGCAGCGAGTCAGTGTACCAGAGCGGCGGGGGGCCCGGTCCGCCCGTCCCCCGCCCTCCCGTCACCGCTTGAGGTGGAACGGGACGTCCACCACCACCACCCGCTCGCGGAACAGCAAGGCGCCCTTCACCAGGAGCGCGGTCTGGTTGTGGAGGAGGTGCTGCCACCATCGGCTGGGAATGAATTCCGGGATGATGATCGTCACCATGTGGTTCTCGCCCAGCGCGAGCAGGTGGTCGAGATAGTCGAGAAAGGGCCCCAGGAGCGAGCGGTAGGGCGAGTTCAGCACCACCAGAGGGATGCCGAGCCCCCACTTTCCCCACTTCTCCTCGAGCCGGCGGGTCTTCTCCGGGTCGAGCTCCACGTAGACGCCCTTCACCGAGGGCGAGATGGACTGAGCGTAGCGGAGCGCGGCCTCCACACCCTTGTGGAGGTCGCCCACGAGGACGAGCACGGTGTTCTGGATGGGCGGAGGCGGGTCGTAGCCCTCCATCGAGAGCTGCTGCGCCACGTCGGCGTAGTGCCGGTGCACGGTCATGAAGGCGGCCACGAGGAGGGGGATGAGGAGCACGACCAGCCAGGCGCCGTGGGTGAACTTGGTGGCCGCGATCACGATCATGACGACGCCGGTGACGGTCGCGCCGAGCCCGTTGAGGGCGCAGCGCCACCCCCACCCGACCCCGCGTACCCGGAGCCAGTGCCGCACCATGCTCGACTGCGAGAGCGTGAAGGAGATGAAGACGCCCACCGCGTAGAGGGGGATCAGGGCGTGGGTATCGCCGCCGAAGATGACGATGAGGAGGGCGGCGAGGCCGCCGAGGATGAGGATGCCGTTGGAGAACACCAGCCGGTCGCCGCGCGTGCCGAACTGCCGGGGGATGAAGCCGTCGCGGGCGAGGAAGAAGGCGAGGCGCGGGAAGTCCGAGAACGACGTGTTCGCGGCGAGGATGAGGATGAGCATGGTGACGGCCTGGATCTCGTAGTAGAGCAGGCCCCCGCCGAAGACCCGCCGCGCGAGCTGCGAGACCACCGTCTCCTCCACGCGAGGCACCGCCCCGTAGTGGTGAGCGAGGAACGTGATGCCCATGAACAGCGTGATGAGGATGGCGCCCAGCCATACCAGCACGATGCGCGCGTTCCGGGCCTCGTTGGGCTTGAAGGCGCCGACGCCGTCCGACACCGCCTCCACCCCGGTGAGCGCCGTGCAGCCGGAGGCGAAGGCGCGCAGCAGGAGGAACACGGACACGCTCTGCATGCCTTCCGCCACCACCTCGGGCGCGGGGGGCGCCGGCGTCTCCCAGCCGAACATCCACCGGACGAACCCGTAGACGAGCATCCCCGCGAAGCTGACGATGAAAAGATACGTCGGCGCGGCGAAGAGCCTGCCGGACTCGCGGAGGCCCCGGAGGTTCGCGGTGGTGATGGCGGCGATGCAGAGCACTCCGAGCCAGATCCGGTAGGCGAAGAGCGCGGGAAACGCCGAGGTGAGGGCGGCGATCCCCGCGGCCACGCTCACCGCCACCGTGAGGACGTAGTCGATGAGGAGCGCGGCGCCGGCGATCAGGCCCGCCATGGTGCCGAGGTTGTCCTTGGTCACGATGTAGGCGCCCCCGCCCTGCGGATAGGCGCGAATGGTCTGCCGGTAGGAGCTCACCACGATGGCGATGAGCACCGAGATCGCGATGCCGATCGGGATGGAGACGACGAGCGCGCCCACCCCCGCCAGCACGAGCACGAGGAGGATTTCCTCGGTGGCGTAGGCCACGGAGGACAGGGCGTCCGACGCGAATACCGCCAGCGCCGACCGCTTGGTGAGGCGCTCGTGGCGGGCCTGAGCGGTCGGGATGGGCCGCCCGACGAAGAAGAGCTTGAGGGCGTGGAGCTTCATCGCGCGGGGGCCGGGAGGCCGCCCCTCATCGCCGGTCTCCCGCGCCGGTCCGGCGTTTCAGCGGGCCGAGGACGATCGGTCCTCCCGCGCGGCGGCCGCCTTCGTGGCCGGCTTGGCGTCGGGCGCCTCCACGCCCTTCAGCTCCCGCGTGCTCAGTCCACACATGGTGGTCTCCTCTCGTGGCAATGACGACGCGCGCGGAGAACGGCACGCCCACTAGCGGAGAGGAGGGACGCGGTGGCGAGCGGGGAGCGGAGCGGCGAGGGAGCGCGGGGAGGGCGCTCCGCGCGCGGAGGCCATGGCGGCCACGACGACCAGGAGCAGCGTCGCCGCGGGGACGAGACCGGTCGGCCCCTCATCGAGAAGCCCGAGTGCGTCGACGGAATCGCGGCCGTCGAAGTAGCTCGGGGAGCCCGCCATGTCCGACGCACCGAGCGGCATGGCGCCAACCGTGCCCAGGACGAACAGCAGAAGGGCGGCCGCGACGACGCGGCGGGCCTGGCTCATGGCTCGGAGGTTACTCAGCGGATCGGAGCATGTCAAACTAGGCGCCATGACACCGGACCGGAGGCCCGCGTGACCTCGCACGGGTCGGAGTGACGGTGGAGCCGACCGAGCTGCTCGCTCACTGGGGCTACCTGGCTCTGTTCCTCCTCGTCGTCCTCGGCAACATCGGCCTGCCCGTTCCCGAGGAGACCATCCTCGTCCTCGCCGGATACATGTGCTGGCGCGGTGAGCTGAACATCTTCATCGTGCTCGTCATCGCCATCGTCAGCGCGGTGGGGGGCGACAACGTGGGCTACTGGCTGGGCCATCGCTGGGGCCGAGCCACGCTGGAGCGTCATGCCGGCTGGCTCCTGGGACACCCCGACCGGCTGGCCATGATGCAGGACTTCGTGGCGAAGCGGGGAGCCCTGGCGGTGTTCATCGCGCGCTTCGTCCCCGGCCTGCGCTTCATGGCCGGCCCGCTCGCGGGCGCCCTCGGGATGCCGGTGACGAAGTTCTTCCTCGCCAACCTTCTCGGCGCGGTCACCTATGTCCCGGTCGTGGTGAGCCTGGGCTACGGGATCGGGTACGGGGTGGGCGAGTACGTGGAGCAACTCCGGCGGCTCGGCACCGACGTGGAGCTGCTGGTGCTGCTCGCCGCGCTGGTCTTCTTCACCGTGCTGCTCGCGCGCCGGCTCCTGCACGTCCGCCGGCGCGGCCGGAGCGAGAGCTAGGTCCCCGCCCCGGCCGCGCGGCGCGGTCTAGTGGCTGTCGCCGAAGCCGTCGGAGCCCTTCAGGCGCTCGGCCGTGCCCGGGATGTAGCGGCGCTCCAGCTCCTGGAAGTGGGCCACCCGCGCCATCACGTGATGGCTCTCGGTGGGATGCCCGGCCTTGAGGCGCTCGAGGCTCCACTGCGCCTGCTCCTCGTTCTTCACCAGCTCGTGCATATGGTTCCACACCGAGTACATGGCGGCGTGAGCGCCGAAGAGCGTGATGAAGATGAACTTGTAGCCGAGCTCGCCCAGCTCGCGGAACGTCAGCGGGTTCGGATCGCGGTTCCACTTGAAGGAGGACGAGTAGTTGAAGGCCAGCGGCAGCTTGGGATGCGACTGCCGCATGGCGCGGGCGAACTCGATGGCCGGCTCGCGGTCCGAGGACGACAGCTCCGCCCATACGAGGTCGACCCCGGCGTCGGCGTACGCGCGTCCGCGCCAGATCGCCTCCTCCATGCTGCCGCCCACCGCGCCGAAGGCGTCGGTGCGCGCGATGATGACGAAATCCCGGTCGAGCCGGTTCCGCTCATCGAGCGCGGCGCGGTACTTCCCGAGAGCTTCCTCCCGGCTCACGATGGTCTTGCCCGCGATGTGGCCGCACCGCTTGGGGAAGCGCTGGTCCTCGAGGTGGATGCCGGCCACGCCGGTCTTCACCATCTCCTGCACCGTGCGCATGGTGGAGAGCGCGTTACCGTAACCGTCATCGGCGTCGGCGATGATGGGGACCTCTACGGCGCTGGCCACCATCGAGGCGATCTTGGCCACCTCGGTCTGGGTGAGGAAGCCCATGTCCGGCCAGCCGTTCATCATGGCCACCGAGTAGCCGGACAGGTAGATCGACTTCATCCCCGCGCGCTCGGCGATCTGGGCGTCGAGCGGCGAGTAGATGCCGCCGGTGAAGAGATACGGCTCGTCCTGGAGCAGGCGCCGGAAGGCCTTGCCCTTGCTCTCCATGCTCGTCATTCCTCCGTGAGTTCGTTTCGAGGTGAAGGGTCGCGCCTAGCCCGCGAGCATCGCGCTCGGGCGGGTCGAGGGATCCCAGGGGAGCTCGAGGATCTGCTCCGCGCAGGCGCCGCAGTAATAGGCGGACTCGAGCTCATAGGAGCAAGCGGGGCAGCAGGCCGCTCCGCACTGGATGCAACCGAGATGTTCGAAGTGATGCTGGACATCCGAACCGCAGCAGCAACGCGCGCTCATGGGCGCCTCCTCGTCGTCGAGTTGGCCTCCTAGGGAGCAAGCGCCGTTCCACGAGCGACCCGGCCCGCAAGCATTTGAAAATGCGAGAGCTGGCTCCGGCAGGCGTGTAAGGTCTCCGTGTAACTGTGCCGGGCGATTCACACCGGAAAGCGGGAAATTACTGCGGGGCTGTGAAGTAACTTAGTGATATAATTAGTATAGTCTAGATAGAGTAGACTGTGACTGTATAGTCACACTACTGGGACTTCTGATTCTCAGACTTATAAATCTTGGTGTTTATTGAGTATTTAGCGATGAGGCGGTGGAAGTTCCGGCGGGTGATCCTTGCCTGCTTGGCGGCCAGCGAGATGTTCCCCTTGGCGTCGGCCAGGAAGCGGCTGACGGCCTCGCGCTCGAAGTGCTGGATGGCGCGCTCCTTGGCGTCGAGGAACCCCTCCTCCGAAGCGATGCGGATGGGGTGGCCCCCCTCCTGCAGATACAGCGGCAAGTGCGCGAGACCAACCTCTCTGGTGGACGCCAGCACCACCGAGCGCTCGATGACGTTTTCCAGCTCGCGCAGGTTGCCGGGCCACGGATACCGCGTGAGCAGGTCGAGGGCCTCGGGGGAGAAGCGATCGACCTTCTTGTTCACCTTGGCCTCGGCCTTCCGGAGGAAGTGATAGGCGAGAACCGGGATGTCCTCCGCGCGCTCGCTGAGCCGGGGGAGCGTGATCGTGAAGGTGTTGAAGCGGTAGAAGAGGTCGGAGCGGAACTCGCCCGCCTCCATGGCGCGCTCGAGATCCCGGTTGGTCGCGGCGATCACCCGCACGCGTACCTTGCGCGTCACCGAGTCGCCCACCGCCTTGATCTCGCCCGCCTGGAGCACGCGGAGGAGCTTGGCCTGCATCTCCGGCGGCATGTCGCCGATCTCGTCCAGGAAGATGGTCCCCCCGTCGGCCTTCTCCACGAGTCCGGCCTTGTCCGCCACCGCGCCGGTGAAGGCGCCCCGCTTGTGCCCGAACAGCTCCGACTCCATGAGCGAGGGGGTCAGCGCGGTGCAGTTGACGGTGACCAGCGGCTTGTCCCGGAGGTTCGAGTAGCGGTGGATGGCGCGGGCCACCAGCTCCTTGCCGGTGCCCGACTCGCCCCGGATGAGCACGGTGGTGGGCGTGGGCGCCACCCGGGCGATCAGCTCCGCCACCTCCTTCATCTTCGGGTTCTGGCCGATGATGAAGTCCCCTTCCGCCTGCCGCTGCAGCTCGCGCAGCATGAGCGAGTAGCGGTCTTCCAGCTCCTCGGAGCGCTTGCGCTCGGCGAGGAGGTCCCACATGAACTTCGCGCTGGCCCCGCCCATGACCTCCGCGGCGGGGGGCTTGATGCGATCGACCTCGGCGTGGACCTGGGGATTGCCGGTGACGTCGATGATGAGGTCGAGGCGCGCGTCGCGGACGAGCTCGCGGAAGTCGGTGGACACCGGGATGTTGAGGCGCCGCGCCAGCTCGAGCCCGGGCGCCCACGCGTTGGCGTCGGCGACCCCGACGATGGAGACGGTGGGATCCCCCACGATCATCTCGAGCAGGGCGCGGCCCCCCTTCCCCGCTCCGACGATGACGACCCTGGTCATGACGCGACTCGCCCGCCCTGCGTGGCCGCCCGTCCTAGACCGGCTGGATCTGGCGGCTGGGCGGGGCGAGATTCTCGAACGAGGCGTACTCGGGGATGAACGTCACCTGCACCTTGCCGGTGGGCCCATTGCGCTGCTTGCCGATGATGACGTCGGCCACGCGGTCGCCGTCGGGAGACTCGAGGCCGTAGCGCTCGGGCCGGTAGAGGAAGAGGATGAGGTCGGCGTCCTGCTCGAGCGCGCCCGACTCGCGCAGGTCCGAGAGCTGCGGCTCCTTGGACTGGCGGGCCTCCACCGCGCGGGACAGCTGTGACAGCGCCACCACCGGCACCGACAGCTCCTTGGCGAGCGCCTTGAGCGAGCGCGAGATCTCCGAGATCTCCTGCTGCCGGTTCTCCGGGGTACGGCCGCGCATGAGCTGGAGATAATCGATGACGATGAGGTCCAGTCCGTGCTCGGCCTTCATGCGCCGCGCCTTGGCGCGCGCCTCCAGCACGGACAGGGCGGGCGAGTCGTCGATGTAGATCGGCGCGTCGGCGAGCTTGCCCGCGGCGTGGGTCATGCGGGTCCAGTCGCGAGGATCGAGGTACCCGGTGCGCACCTTGTGCGAGTCCACCCGGGCTTCCGCGCACAAGAGGCGCTGCACGAGCTGCTCCTTGGACATTTCCAGGCTGAGCACCAGCACCCGCCGGTGGTCCACCACCCCCGCGTACTTGGCGATGTTCAGGGCGAAGGCCGTCTTTCCCATCGAGGGACGGCCCGCGATGATGATGAAGTCGCTCGGCTGGAAGCCCGACGTCATCTCGTCGAGCTTGCCGAAGCCGGTGGCGAGCCCGGTGACGTGCTCCTTCCGCTCGTACAGGCGCTCGATGTGCTCGAAGGTGTCCTTGAGGATCGCGCGCACGGGATACGCCGAGCCCTGCATGCGGCGCTCGGAGATCTGGAAGATGAGCCGCTCCGCGTCGTCCAGGAGCTTCTCGACCTCCTGGCTGCCGTCGAAGCTCTGGGAGATGATCTCACTGCAGATGCGGATGAGGTCGCGCAGCAGCGCCTTCTCGCGCACGATCCCGCCGTAGGCGAGGAGATGGGCGGCGGTGGCGGCTTCCTCCACGAGCATGGCGAGGGCGGTGGGTCCGCCCACGCCGTCGAGCTGGTCCTGGCGCTTGAGCTCTTCGGACAGGGTGACGAGGTCGACGGGCTCGTTGCGCTCGAAGAGGGCCAGCATGGTGTCGAAGATCTTCCGGTGGCCCTCCTTGTAGAAGTCGGTGCCGCGGAGAAGCTCGACGGCCTTGGGCAGGCTCTCGCGCTCGAGGAGGATCGCCCCGAGCACCGCTCGCTCGGCCTCCAGGCTGTGCGGGGGGATCTTGGAGGTGAGCAGCTCGGCGAGCGTGGCCACCCGCTATTCCCGGCTGACGGCGACCTTCAGCTGAGCGGTGACGTCGGCGGGCAGCCGGATGGGCACCGAGACCTCGCCGAGCGTCTTGATCGGCTCGTCCAGCATGATCCGGCGGCGCTCGACCTCGATCCCGTGCTGGGCGAGGAAGGCGGCGATGTCGGCCTTCCCCACCGAGCCGAAGAGCTTGCCCTCGTCGGAGGCCTGACGCGACTGCGCGAAGGTGAGGCCCTCGATGGCGCGCGCCTGCTCCTCGGACTCCGCGCGCGCCCGGGCCGCCGCGGTCTCCTGGCGGGCCTTGATGGCGTCGAGGTTCTTCAGGTTCGTGGCGGTGGCGTGGAGGGCCAGCTTGTGGGGCAGGAGGAAATTTCGCGCGTACCCGTCGGACACGTCGCGGACCTCGCCGCGCCGGCCGAGCTTCGGGACGTCGTCCAGCAGGATGATCTTCATGCGGCGCTCCCGGGCCTACTCGCCCGTATAGGGGACCAGCGCCACCGTGCGGGCGCGCCGGATGGCGCGGGTGAGCTGGCGCTGATGGCGGGCGCAGCTGCCGGAGATGCGCCGCGGGGTGATCTTGCCTCGCTCGGACACGAAGCCGCGTAGACGGCGGACGTCCTTGTAGTCGATGAGGCTCACCTTGTCGACACAGAACTTGCAGACCTTGCGCCGGCCAAACCGGCGCCGCTTCACGGGCTTCGATGCTGGCGGAATGGCTCGCTCCTCCTAGAAGGGGACCTCGTCGTCCCCGTCGTGCATGGCTTCGCCGCCGTCGGGGGGCGCGCCGGGCGCCACCGGGCTCTTGGTCCGGCCCATGAACTGCACGCGCTCGGCCACCACTTCGACGACGCTGCGCTTCTGTCCGTCCTTGGTTTCCCAGTCCCGCGTCTGGAGCCGGCCTTCCACCATGATGGGGCTGCCCTTGTCCAGGTACTCCCCGCACGTCTCGGCTTGCTTCCCCCACACCACCACGGTGAGGAAGCATGTCTCTTCCCGCTTCTCGCCGCCCTGGGTGGTGTAGCCGCGATTGACGGCAAGGCGGAGATCGGATACCGCGGTGCCGCTGGGCGTGTAGCGGAGCTCCGGCGGGCGGGTGAGGTTGCCGATGAGGAATACCTTGTTGAGGCTCGCCATCACACCGCCTCCTCGGGAACCGCTACCTCCGGCTTGGGCGCCGAGCGCTGGCGCTTCCGCGCCGGCACCCGCGTCGTCATGTACCGGAGGACGTTCTCGTTCAGCCGCAGCTGACGCTCGAACTCCTTGACCGTGGCCGGCGCCGCGGCGCATTCGATCACCGCGTATGTGCCCTCGCGCTGCTTCCGGATGTCGTAGGTGAGCCGGCGCTTGCCCCAGTTCTCGGACTTGCCGACATCGGCGCCGAGGCCCTTCAAGTTGTCCTGGAGCCGCGTGAGCAGCGCCACGACTTCCTCGTCGGTGGGACGCGGGTCGAAGATCACCAGAATCTCGTACGGATACAGTTGCGTCACCCCCTCCGGATTGACCGTTCCGACCGCCATCACTCGATCGTCACGTGATCAAAACTCCGATCGCAAAAGCAGTTCACCCTACCAGACGAGGTGAGTTTAGGCAACCTCGCGGGAGGCGGTCAAGACGTGGACGAAAAGAGACGCGGCCCCCACCCTCTCGGGCAGGGGCCGCGCGAGTCGACCGGTCCGATTCGCCCGGGTTAGAAGTCGCCGTGCGGCATCGGCGGGGCCGCCGCCGGCTTCTCCTCCGGCAGGTCGGTGACCAGCGCCTCGGTCGTCAGCAGCAGGCCGGCCACCGACGCCGCGTTCTGCAGCGCGATGCGCTCGACCTTGGTGGGATCGATGATGCCGGCCTGGATCATGTCCACGTACTCCAGGCTCTCGGCGTCGAAGCCCCGGGTGGGCACCGTCTCCGCCTTGACCTTCTCGACGACGACGCTCCCCTCGAGCCCCGCGTTCTCCACGATCTGCCGGATGGGCTCCTCGAGGGCCCGGCGCACGATGTTGGCGCCGACCTTCTCGTCACCCTCGAGCTTCAGCTTCTCGACGGCCTTGGAAGCCCGCAGCAGGGCCACCCCGCCGCCCGGCACGATGCCCTCTTCCACCGCGGCCCGGGTCGCGTTGAGCGCGTCCTCGACCCGCGCCTTCTTCTCCTTCATCGCGGTCTCGGTGGCCGCGCCCACCTTCACCACCGCCACG
>DATEDO010000030.1:0-6267 GCA_035281625.1 Candidatus Methylomirabilota bacterium | reverse complement strand
GCCAGCGGCAGGAGCTGTATCGAGTACCGCCCCTCCTGGAACGCCGGGCCGCGATAGGGCGCGAGCAGCGCCATGGCGAGAGGGTGCAGCACGAGCGCGAGGGCCGGCAGCGCCAGCCGCCGCCCGCCCCGCCGCCCGAGGAGCCCGAGGCCCGCGAGGGCGAGAAGCGGGAGCACCGCGTTCACGCCGCCCAGCCAGGCCCCCCACTCGCGCACGAAGCTCCACGGGCGCGCCAGCAGCGCTTGGTCCAGCGCCTCGCGGCGGCCGGCGGCGAGCCCGATGAGGCCGCCCTCGATCTTGGCCGAGGCGGTGGCGGGCAGCGGCGTGCCCGCGGTGGCGAGGTTGAACGCGACCCAGGGCCCCACCAGGAGGGCCGCGGCCCCCGCGAAGAGCGCGCTCCGGCGCCACGTGATCGGGCCCGCCGCCCAGACCAGCGGCAGCAGCAGCGCCGACTCCGGCCGCGCCAGCACGGCGAGGGCCAGCACCGCCGCGGCCGCGGCGTCCCGGCCCGTCGCGTGGGCGAGGAGCCCGCCCGTGACCAGCGCGGCCGCCAGCGTCACCTCCATCCCCGAGAGCGCCCCCCAGAGCACCGGGCCGCTGAACGCGGTCAGGAGGGCGGCGAGGAGCGCCGCGCCGCGATCGCCCGTCCACGCGCGCGCGAGCGCCCCGGCCAGGAGCGCGGCGCCCAGCGCCGCGACGGCACCGACGCCCTTGGCGAGCAGCGGATGGCTCCCCGCCACCGCGAAGACGCCGCCGAGGAGCAGGGTCCAGAGCGGTGCGGTGGAGCCCGCCACCGGCACGCCGGGGTTGTAGGCGAAGCCCCCGCCCTCGGCGAGGTTGCGGGCGAACTGGAAGTGTATCCAGGAGTCGTCGAGGGGGAAGCCGGCGACACCGGCCAGCTGATGCTCCCGCAGGAGAAATACCGCCAGGCCCACGCCCAGGACGGCGGCGACGGCCAGCGCCCTCATCCGCGGACGCCCTCGGCCGCGGCCGCCGTCACCCTCTGACGAAGGTGTAACCGGCGTGCTCCACGGGCCGATTCCCCAGGGGCAGCACGTAGAGGAAGCGCCCGTAGGAGAGCCGAATCTCGAGCAGCCCGCGGGGCCGCGGCATATCCGGGTCCCAGTGGTCCACGAACCAGACGAGCTGCCGGATGCGCCGCGGCACGGTGATCCGCGTGCCCGGCGTGGGCACCATCGGCGTCCCCGCCTGCGAGGCGTAGAAGCCCGGCGGGTCGGCGCGCAGATAGAGCTGATAGATGGCGTACTCGGGCATGTAGAACATCGCGTGCCGGAGCCAGGGGTAGGAGCGCGGATTCCCCAGCTCGGTGAGGACCGCGGTGTCCTGGGGGTCGTAGACGGCGCGAATGGTCTCCACGTAAGTGCGCAACACCGCCTCGTGCTCGCGCAAGGCCGAGGCGGTGCGCGAGAGGATCCAGTCGTGGGCCTCGTTCTTCGCCAGCCAGAGCCAGGCGTCGCCCGCCCGCCGGTCGAACTCCCGGGGCGCCGGGCGCGCGCTGACGAAGAAGCCGGTGTTGATCAGGAGCAGAGGCCCCAGCGCGGCCAGCGTCAGCGCCCAGCGCCACTGCGGCCGGCGCAGCCACCGGGAGCCCGCCGTCACTCCCTCCACCATGGCGTGGCTCAGGAGGATGACCAGCGCGGGGAGAAAGGTCAGGACGTAGCCGGCCTGGCCGAAGTGCACCAGCGTGTAGACCGCGACGGGGGGCGCGATCCAGCCCAGCAGAAACCACTCGCGGCGAGTCCAGCCGCCGCGCCGCGCCAGGAGCGGCAGCGCGGCCAGCGCGAGGGCGAGCGGCCCGAGCCCGACGAGGATGGACTCGACGACGTAGCGCGCCTGGCGGAATGTTGCCTCAGGATGGCCGCTGACCACCGAGGTGGGCAGTACCATCATGCCGTAGAGCTCCGAGGAGGCGCGGAGATAGGCGCGCCAGCCGCCGGCGAGCCACACGAGCGGGAGAAACCAGACGAGCACCGCGGCGGCGAGCAGCGCGCCCGCGGCCACCAGCCGCTTGCGCTCGCGGATCCCGAGCCACGCCGACCCCGCCCAGAGCGGCAGCAGCAGCAGGAGCACCGACGGCCGGAGCCCGCCGACCAGCCCGAGGCACACCGCGCCCATGTAGAGATGGGCCACGCGGCCCTCGAGCGTGCGGTAGGCGAGCAGCGCCATCAGGGTGGCCCCGAAGGCCTCGCCGGCATAGGTCAGGCCCACCGAGCCGTAGAACCAGAAGAGCGGGCTCATCGCGAGCAGCGCGGCCGCCGCCACGGCGGTGGTGCGGTCGTAGAGCGCCCGCGCCAGCCAGTACACCGTCACCGCGCTCGCGGCGCTGAAGATCATGGCGAGCGTCACGTAGGCCAGGGTCGGGTCCGCGAGGGTGGCGTTGAGGAGGCGCCCCAGGCCCACGTAGAGCACATAGCCCGGCGGGTGCGGCTGATGCTTGGCGATGTCGAACTCGCGGAGGGCGAGGGCGAACTGCACCGCGTCCCAGTTGTAGAGCATCCGCGCGCGATAGGGCCAGCGGGAGGCCAGCGTCACCAGCGCCAGCAGCAGGGACACCGCGAGATCGAAGGGCAGGCCGGGACGCGCCACCGCGTCCCGGACGGCGAGCGCGAGGGGCCTCACTCGCGCCGCCACACGCGATCGGCGGCGCCGAAGATGCCGGCGGAGTCGCCCAGGCCGGCCCGGGCCACGCGCACCTGGCGCGACATCATGGTGGCGTGAGCCCGGATGCGCTCGGTGAGCGACTCGCCCAGCGCGGGCACCGTGGTCATGATCCCGCCACCCAGCACGAGGAGCTCCGGATTGAGCAGGGTGACGTAGTTCGCGAGCGCGGCCCCCAGATAGCGCTGCGCCTCGTCCCACACCATGGCCGCGAACGCGTCGCCCGATGCCGCCGCGCGCGCCACCAGCGCGGCGGTGAGCTTGCGCGCGTCGCGTCCGGTCTCCTCGGCGAGCACGGTCGGGGTACCCGCGTCGAGCGCGGCCTGGAGCCTCCGGATGAAGCCGCTGCCGGAGGCGTAGGTCTCCACGCAGCCGCGCTGCCCGCACGGGCACGGGAGCCCGTCGACCACGATCTGGGTATGCCCGACCTCGCCGGCGGCGTTGTTGTAGCCGCTCAGGAGGAGGCCGTCCATGACCGCGCCCGAGCCGACGCCGGTGCCGACGAAGACGGCGATGAGGCTGCGCGCGCCGCGCCCCACGCCGAAGCGATACTCGCCCCACGCGGCCGCGCGCACGTCGTTCTCCACGTAGGTGGGCAGCCCCACGTTCGACTCGATCTCGTCGCGCAGCGGCACGTCCGTCCACTGGAGATTGGGCGCGTAGACGACGGCGTGGGTCTTGGGATGGATCTGGCCGGCGGCGGCGATGCCGATGCCGGTGACGCGCGAGCGATCCGTGGTGTCCAGGAGCTCGCCGATCATGCGCTTGAGGTTGGCGAGGACGCTGGCGGCGCCCTTCCAGGCCTCGGTCTGCGTCTCGACGCGGGCGACGAGCTGGCCCTGCTCGGAGAGGAGGCCGCCTCGTAGCTTGCTCCCGCCGAGGTCAATTCCAACGGCGTATCGGTCGGCGGGCATCGGGGTCCGGCGCGGTCGCGGAGGGCGTTACGAGGGGGGAGGGATCAGGCCTTCTTCTCTTCGTCCTTCTTCGCGGGCGCGTCGTCCTTCTGCAGCTCGTTCACGCCCTTCTTGAATTCCTTCACGCTCGACCCCAGCGAGCGGGCGAGATCGGGGAGGCGCTGGGCACCGAACAGGATGAGCACGATGACCAGGATCAGCAGCAGCTCTTGATATCCCAGACCAAACATTGCCGGGACTCCTTTCCTTTTACTGACGCGTCCTTACACTACGCGCTGCCTCCGCCCTTGTCAACGCAGCACCCGGCGCTCGCCCTGACGGACGGTGACCCGCTGGCTGTCGAAGTACTCCATCAGCGGGATCGCGTACTTCCGGCTGACCCCGAAGAGGTCCTTCATGTCGGCGGGCCCGATCTCCTTCTTCTCCCTGAGGTGGGCGACCAGGCGGGTCTGGATGTCGGCCAGGGCCGCGGCGTGGAAGTAGAGCGACTCCTTGACGCGGACGAGCTTCTTCTCGGCGAGGAGGAGCTGGAAGAGCTCGTGCTTCTCCGTGCCCTTGACCCCGAACTTGGCCAGGGTCTCCTCCACCGCGGGGGGCGCCGCCCCGGCGCGCTGGAACTCGCCCTCCACCCCGTCCACCACCCGCTGCTGCTCCGGGCTGAGACGGATCGCGTGGGAGGCCAGCCGCACCTGGTCGCGCTCGCTCTTCACCACGCCCTCGGCCTCCAGCGCGGCCAGGAGCTGGGCGAAGACCTTTTCCTGGGCGTTGCCGGCGCGGCTCCGCAGCTCTTCTCTGGATATTCCGCCCCGAAGCGGGTTCTCGGCGTGGAAGGCCTCGAGCAGCGCCACCGTGGTGGCGCGCAGCCGGTCGCTCGCCTCGCGGTGGAGATAGGCGTCGCGGTCCACCGCCACGATGGCGCCGGCCCGCTGGCCCTCTTCCAGCAGCGCCCGCAGTCGCTCCGGCCCGAACGGCGTGCGCGCGAGGAGCTCGGTGAGGCGCGCGCCCGCCGCGCCCGCGTGCTTGAGATGCTCTTCCACGACCTGGGCCGGCGTCCCCGTGGCGAGGAGGTCCAGATGCGCCCGGAGGGCCCCCGCGGCCTTCCGCTTGAAGCGCGGCGGATGCACGTCGAGCACGGTGCCGCCGCCGATGGTGACGATGGGCGAGTAGGTGCGGATGACGTAGCGGTCGCCGGGCAGCGCCACCACCGGAGCCTCCAGCCGGAAGCGCCCGTAGGAGGATTGCCCCTGCGGCAGCTCGCTCTGCCCCACCAGCAGCACGCGCGCCATCACCTCCTGCGTCCCCACGTGGAAGCGCACGCGCTCGCGCATCTTGAGGACGCGCGGCGCGTCGGGCAGGAGCTCCACGGTGGCGTCGATGGCGGTGGTGGCGAGGAGCGCGCCCGCCGGCGCGACCACGTCGCCGCGCTCGACGGCGGCGCGCTCGACGCCCTGGAGATTCACCGCGGTGCGCTGGCCCGCGGCCGCGCGCTCCACGCCGTGGCCGTGCACCTGGAGCCCCCGCACCCTGGACTGAATGCCCCGCGGGTAGATCTCGACACGCTCGTCGAGCGCCAGACGTCCGGTGGTGAGGGTGCCCGTGACCACGGTGCCGAAGCCGCGCACGGTGAACACGCGGTCCACGGGCAGCCGCGCCGTCTGGTCCTGCGACTTGGCGGGAATGCTCCGCGCGAGCCGCCCCAGCTCCGCCCGGAGCTCGGCCAGGCCCTCGCCGGTCCTGGAGGAGACGGGCACGATGGGGCACCCCGCGAGGAAACCACCGGTCAATAGCCGCGCCACGTCGTCGCGCACCAGCTCGAGCCAGTCCGCGTCCACCAGGTCGGTCTTGGTGAGGACGACCAGCCCGCTCTTGATGTGGAGCAGCGAGCAGATGGCCAGATGCTCGCGCGTCTGCGGCATCACGCCCTCGTCGGCGGCGATCACCAGCATGGCGAGGTCGATCCCCCCCACCCCCGCCAGCATGTTCTTGACGAAGCGCTCGTGCCCCGGCACGTCGACGATCTCGATGGTGAGCCCGTCGGGCTCCTGCATGAACGCGAAGCCGAGGTCGATGGTGATGCCGCGCGCCTTCTCCTCGGGCAGCCGGTCGGTATCGGTGCCGGTGAGGGCTTTCACCAGCGAGGTCTTGCCGTGGTCGATGTGGCCGGCGGTACCGACCACGACGTGTTTGGCCTGACTCATCGGGTCGCGTGCGATTCGCGTGATTCACCATCAGCGGGGGCCCAGAAATGGCCCCCGCCATGCCCCCTTCGACCGCACCGTCCTGGGACTGTCTCTCTACCATCAGCGGGGGCCCAGAAATGGTCCCCGCCATGCCCCCTTCGACCGCACCGTCCTGGGACTGTCTCTCTACCATCAGCGGGGGCCCAGAAATGGCCCCCGCTCTCCCCCATTCGGCGGACAACTCTCATCGAATCGTCAGAGCGCGGCGAGGGCGCGGGCGAGGTCGGGTAGATCCGCGGGAAGGATGGTGCGCGCGTCGAGGAGCAGGCGATCGTCGGCGAGGCGGCCCAGCACGGGCGGCCGGGCGGCGCGGAGCGCCTCGTCCAGCGCCTGAGGGGCGCGCGCGGCGGTGCCGGGCGCCAGCGCGACCGTGGGCAGCTCCACCGTGGGCAGCGCGCCGCCGCCCACCTGCGACGTCGTCTCGACCAGCGCGG
>DATEDO010000029.1:0-34648 GCA_035281625.1 Candidatus Methylomirabilota bacterium | reverse complement strand
GCCGCCGACCCGCCGACCTCACGGGGGGCGAGCCGCTGCGCGTGGCGCTCGCCCGCGCGCTCGCCCTCGGGCCGCGCCTGCTGCTGCTGGACGAGCCGCTGGCCGGGCTGGATCCCGCCCAGCGGAGCGTCATGCGGCTCGAGCTGGCGCGGCTGCACGAGGAGACCGGCACCACCACGCTCTACGCCACGCGCGCGGCATCCGACGCGCTCGCGCTGTCGTCCCGGGTCGCGGTGCTCGCCGCCGGCCGGCTCGTCCAGGAGGGCAGGCCGGAGGAGGTGTACTGGCGGCCGCGGAGTCGCGTCGTCGCCGAGCTGGTGGGCGGCGTCAATCTGGTCCCGGTGCGTGTGGTGGAGCTGCGGGAAATGGGCGTGCTGGTGGAGACCGATGGCGGGACGCGCGTGCCGGTGGGGCATGGGGGCCATCCGTGGAGTCTCGGCGACCGCGGGCTGCTCTGCCTCCGACCGGAGGCGCTGCGGATCGACGAGGCGGCCCTGGTGCCCGGGGGTATTCTCGGCACGGTGGCGGGCTATGCCTTCGAGGGGGGCCGCGCGCGCTATGACGTCGCGGTGCCCGGCGCGATGGTCCGGGTGGACATGTTGACGTCCGCGCTGACCGGGCGCGGCTTCACCCCGGGCGACCGCGTGAAGCTCGCGGTATCTCCCGAGACGTCCATCCTGCTCCCCGCGGAGTAGCGCGCTCGATGGTATGGTGAGCGGGACTTCATCCCGAGAGAGGAGATCGCCCGGATGGCCAGGGACATCAAGCCCGCGGATCTCAAGCGCCGCCTGGACGCGCGGGAACCCATCGTGCTGCTCGACATCCGCGACGGCTGGGAGACCGCGCTGGCGCGGCTCGACAACGCCGTGCACATCCCCATGGAGGAGCTCGAGCACCGGACCGACGAGCTGGATCCGGCCAGCGAGGTGGTGGTGATCTGCCATCACGGCGTGCGCAGCGCGGCGGTGGCCGACTATCTCGGCCAGCTCGGCTTCGAGAAGGTGTGGAATCTCTCCGGCGGCATCGACCAGTGGGCGCGGAACGTGGACCGCGGGATGCCGCGCTACTGATGGGCGGCTGCGTCCGGCTGGAGCGGCGAGGGCCCAGCGCCTGGGTGACGCTCGATCGCCCGCCCCTCAATCTTCTCGAGCCGGGCATCATCGCCGAGCTGCGGGAGACCTTCGAGGGCCTCGCGCGGGATCCGGGCGTGCGCGCGGCGGTGGTGACGGGGGCGGGGCGCGCCACCACCGGCGGCATGCAGATCCAGGTGCTGCGCGACCTCGATCCCGCGGGCGCCAAGGCGCTCATCACGGGCCTTCACGAGGCCATTCGCGCCGTGCACGAGGCGCCGTTCCCCACCATCTGCATGGTGAACGGCGCGTGCCTGGGCGCGGGCTTCGAGCTGGCCATGGCGTGCGATCTCCGGTTGGCCGCGACCACCGCCATCCTCGGCCTGCCCGAGATCCGCGTGGGCATTCCCTCCGTGATCGAGGCCGCGCTTCTGCCCACCCTCGTGGGGCCCGGCCGCGCCGCCGAGCTCCTGCTCGTCGGCGCGCCGGTGACCGCCGAGCAGGCGCTGGCATGGGGGCTGGTGAATCGCGCGGTGCCGCCCGAGACCCTCGAGGCCACCACGACCGCGCTGCTCGACGAGATCCTCGCCTGCGCCCCCGGGGCGGTGCGGCTGCAGAAGGAGCTCATCATCCGCTGGCGCAACACCGATCTCCGCACCGCCATCGAGTCGGGCATCAATGCGTTCGCCCAGTCCTACACCACCGGGGAGCCGCGCGAGGCCTTGACCGCCTACCTCGAGAAGCGGAAGCCCCGCTTCGCCTGAGCGGGCGCGCGCCCGTGCCCCGGCCCATCCGCGCCGTCACCGTGGACTTCTGGGGCACCCTCGTCTTCGAGGGCCCCCGCGCCGATGATCGCTATCGCGAGCGGCGCCTCGCCGACTTCGAGGCCATCCTGACGCGCGCGGGCTTTCGCGTGACCGGGCGCGACCTCGCCCGCGGCTACGAGCATTCCGGCCGCGAGCTCACCTGGGTGTGGTCGGAGAACCGCGACATTCCCGTGGTGCGCCACGTCGCTTCCGTGCTGGAGGGCGCCGAGCCCGGTCTCTCCGCGCGCGTCGCCGGCCCCACGCTCGACGCCCTCGTCGAGGCCTACGCGGCGCCCGCCCTCCTGGTCCCGCCCAAGCCGGACGACGGAGCGCGCGCTGCCCTCGAGGCCCTGGCCGCCCGGGGACTTCGCCTCGCCGTGATCTCGAACACCATGCGCACCCCCGGGCGCACGCTGCGGCGGATCCTCGAGGCCCACGGGCTCCTGGCGCCGTTCCACCACCTTACGTTCTCCGACGAGGTGGGCGTGCGGAAGCCCGCGACCGAGATTTTCCGGCTGACCCTGGCCATGCTCGGCGTGCCCGCGGCGGAGGCGGTGCACGTGGGGGACGATCCGCGCCTGGACGTGGAGGGGGCGCGCACGGCCGGGCTCCGCGTGGTGCAGGTGGTGGCGGCCGGGCGCGACGCGGCGTCGTCGCCCGCGCCCGATCTGGTGATCGAGAGCCTGGCCATCCTGCCCGAGGCCCTCGAGGCGCTGGCGCGACGGGAATGATCCGCGCCGTCACGTTCGATTTCTGGCAGACCCTCGCCGACGACGCGCCCGACAATCTCGCCGCCCAGACCCGCCTGCGGCTGAGCGCTCTGCACGCGGCGGTGAGCGAGGCCGGGCTCGGGCTCGGGCCGGCGGAGGTGGAGGCGGGCTATCAGCGCTCTCAGGCCCTCCTGGAGTCACGGTTCTGGAACCTCCACCGCGACCCGGGCTTTCCGGAGCAGGTGGCCCTCGTGCTCGATTGCGTCGCGCCCGGCGCCGCCGCCCGCGTCACCGGCGCGACCTGGGACCAGCTCCTGCGCGGCTATGCCGAGCCCGTCCTGCGGCTGCCGCCCGTGCTGTGCCCGGGTGCAGCGGAGGCGGTGCGTGGGCTCGCCGCGCGCGGGGTGGCCCTCGCCGTCGTGTCCAACACGGGCCGCACGCCCGGCGCGGTGCTCCGACGCTATCTCGAGCGCGAGGGCCTGCTCGGCCACTTCCGGGCGCTGTCCTTCTCCGACGAGGTAGGCGCCCGCAAACCCGACGCGGAGATCTTCCGGCGGGCCCTCGACAAGCTCGGCCCGCTGGGGCCCGGGGAGGTCGCCCACATCGGCGACAACCCGGACGCCGACGTCGACGGGGCGAGGGCGCTGGGCCTCCGCGCCCTGCACTACGTGACGGGGCAGCGGACGGCGTCTCCTCGGGCCGACCTCGTCATCCGCGACATGGCCGCCCTGCCGGCACGGCTCGCGGAGCTCTGACCGGCATTTTCCCCGTTGCGCCGATCGTCACCCACGAGTAACATCAGCCTCGCGATGGACGTGAACGAGCTCCGCGCAAAGATCCGTGACATCAAGGATTTCCCCACCGAGGGGATTCTCTTCAAGGACATCACCACACTCCTGAAGGACGGGCCCGCGTGGGCGTCCGTGATCGATCACCTCGCCGCTCGGTACCATACCTCGCTGGTGGAGGTCGTGGTGGGCGTGGAGTCCCGCGGCTTCATCTTCGGCGGCGCGCTGGCCCATCAGCTCAAGGCGGGCTTCGTCCCCGTGCGCAAGCGGGGCAAGCTCCCGGCCCCTACCATCGAGGAGGAATACGCCCTCGAATACGGGCGCGACGTGCTGGCCATCCACGAGGACGCCATCCGGCCCGGGCAGCGCGTGCTGGTCGTCGACGACCTGCTCGCCACCGGCGGCACCATGGCCGCGACCCTGCGGCTGGTGGAGCGCCTGGGCGGCAAGGTGGTCGGCACGGCGTTCCTGATCGAGCTGGGCTTCCTCAAGGGGCGTGAGCGGCTGACGGGCTACCCGATCGACGCCCTCATCAGGTACGATTGAGGCCATGCCGCGCCTGTCCGCCGCCGTCGTCACCGGAGTCCTGGGACTGATCCTGGGCGCCGCGCCGGCCTGGGCCGAGGAAGGGGCCGCGGGCCCCGCGCCCAAGGCACCGGCCCCCGCGGGCCCCTCGGCCATCCTGCAGCTCCTGAACCGGCAGGATGTCCCCATGGAATCCTCGCTGAAAGAATCGCTCCGTCCCGACGTGGCGCCCGTTCCCGCGTCCCGCCTGGACGCGCCGGAGCGTATGCCGGACGGCAGCGTGCGGTACGGGCGGACGCGCGTGAACGTGAAGATGAACGCGGACTGCCCGGACGATCCGTTCCACGAGATGGCCCCGCCGCCCGCCCGTCGCGCCCGGTAACGCGCTCGCGTCGCACGACCGATCCCGCTCGTCCCAGAGGAGTGCTCTGAGCATGGCGATCAAGAACGTCGGCGTGATCGGATGCGGGCTCATGGGCTCCGGCATCGTGCAGGTCTCGGCCCAGGCGGGCTTTCCGACCGTGGTCGTGGAGGCCAATGCGGAGTTGCTCGAGCGGGGCCTGTCCGGACTTCGCCGCACGCTCGACGGGCTCGTGGCCCGGGCCAAGCTCGACGAGGCGGGCACGCAGCAGATCCTCGGCCGCATCACCGGCGCCACGGACTTCGCCGCCTTCAAGGACTGCGATCTGGTGGTCGAGGCCATCACCGAGAACCAGCCGCTCAAGAACGAGACCTTCGCCAGGCTCGATCGCATCTGCCCGCCCCACGCGCTCCTGGCCTCCAACACGTCGTCGTGCAACGTGACCGCGATGGCGGCGGCGACCAAGCGCCCGGCCCAGGTGCTGGGCCTCCACTTCTTCAACCCCGTGCCGTTGATGAAGCTGGTGGAGGTGGTGCAGACCATTCTCACCGGCGAGGCCGCGGTGACCCAGGCGTATGAGTGGGTGAAGGCGGTGGGCAAGGTGCCGGTGCGGGCCAAGGATTCCACGGCCTTCATCGTGAACCGGTTGCTCGTGCCGTATCTGCTCGACGCCATCCGCGTCTACGAGGGCGGCCTCGCGAGCCTGGAGGACATCGACACCGCCATGAAGCTCGGATGCGGCTACCCGATGGGGCCCTTCACCCTGCTCGACCTCGTGGGCCTCGACACCACCATGTACGTGGCCGAGGTGATGTTCGAGGAGTTCCGGGAGGCGCGCTACGCCCCGCCGCCGTTGTTGAAGAGAATGGTCATGGCCGGCCAGCTGGGCCGCAAGAGCGGCAAGGGATTTTACAGCTACCCGTCATGAGCGATCTCTTCTACTTGACTGACGACCAGCGGGCGATCCGCGACCTCGCGCGCGACCTTTCGCGGGAGCGCATCGCGCCCCTGGCCGCGCGGGTGGACGAGACCGAGGAGTACCCGGCGGAGCAGCTCCGCCTGCTCGGCGAGCAGGGCCTCATGGGGCTGCACATCCCCGAGGAGTACGGTGGCGCGGGGGCGGGCTCGCTCGCCTTCTGCCTCGCCGCCGAGGAGATCGCCGCCGCGTGCGCGGCGACCTCGACCATCTTCCTCGTCCAGAACCTGGGCGGCTTTCCCATCATCCTCGCCGGCAATCCCGAGCAGAAGAAGCGCTTCCTCCCGCGGCTGGCCACGGGCGAGATGACCGCGGCGTTCTCCCTGTCCGAGCCGGGGTCGGGCTCCGACGCCGCCGGCATGACGTGCGCGGCGGTGCGAAAGGGCGATCGCTACGTGGTCAACGGCTCCAAGATGTGGGTGACCAACGGCTCCCACGCCGGCGTCATCACCGTGTTCGTCACCACCGACCGCGCGCAGCGCGCGCGGGGCGTGACCGCGCTGCTGGTGGAGCCCGGCACGCCCGGCTTCACCGTGGGCAAGCACGAGAAGAAGCTGGGCATACGCGGCAGCCCCACGGTGGCGCTGCACTTCACGGACTGTGAGATCCCCGTGGAGCACCGGCTCGGCGAGGAGGGCGGGGGATTCCGCATCGCCATGCGGACGCTCGAGCAGTCGCGCCCCACCATCGGCGCGCAGGCCGTGGGCATCGCCCAGGCCGCGCTCTCCGCCGCGGTGGCCTACGCCAAGGAGCGCCGCGCCTTCGACCAGCCGGTCGCCTCGTTCCAGGGCATTCAGTTCATGCTGGCCGACATGGCGATGGCGGTGCACGTCTCGCGGCTGGCCGTGCATCACGCCGCCGCCCTCCTCGACCGCGGGGCGCCGTCCACCGCGTTCGAGGCCTCGGTGGCCAAGTGCATGGCCTCCGACACCGCGATGAAGGTGGCCACCGACGCGGTGCAGATCTTCGGCGGCTACGGCTACACGCGCGAGTTCCCCGTGGAGCGCTACATGCGGGACGCGAAGATCACCCAGATCTACGAAGGGACCAACCAGATCCAGCGGCTCGTGATAGCCCGCGAGCTCCTGGACAAAGGAGACACGCGATGACCGACCGGATTCGCTCGCCGAGGCTTCCCCGCCGCGCCGTGCTCAAGGGCGCGGCTGCCGGCGCCGCCGTGCTGGGCTTCCCGCTCCCGCTGCGGGCCCAGGGGCCGGTGGTGAAGATCGGTGTCGTCCATCCCGTCACCGGCCCGCTCGCCGAGCCGGGGCAGGCCTGCCGGCTGGGCGCGACAATGGCGGCGGAGGCGGTGAACGCGGCCGGCGGCATCAAGGCCCTGGGCGGCGCGAAGCTCGAGCTGATCTTCGGCGACACCCAGACCAAGCCGGACGTCGGCCGCACCGAGGCCGAGCGCGTCATCAACCAGGGCGCCCAGATCCTCATGGGCTCGTTCGACTCGGGCTCGACCGCCGCCATGGTGCCGGTGGTGCAGCAGCGGCGCGTGCCGTTCCTCGTGGACATCGCCGCCGCCGATCCCATCACCGCCAACGTGGCCAAGGCGGTGAAGGAGGGGCAGCAGAAGGTGCAGTACGTATACCGCAACTTCCCCACCGGCTCCTCCTTCGGGGCGCGCGCGGTGCGCTATTTCTCGGAGATCTTCACGGAGGCCGGCGTGGCGCCCAAGCGGGTCGTGCTGATGTACTGCAACGACCTCTTCGGCCAGAACGCCGCCAAGGGCTTCCAGGCCGGTTACGCGGCGGCCAAGCCGGGATGGGAGATCGTCGACGTCATCCCGTGGCCCGAGCCGCCCCAGGACCTCTCCACCGAGGTCTCGCGCGCCAAGGCCGCCAAGCCCGACGTGATCGCCCCGATCACCCGACCCGCCTCGGCCCAGCTGCTGCTGCCGGAGATCCGCAAGCAGCGCCTGGAGGTCATGGGGATCGTGAGCCCGGGGAGCCCGGGCTTCTACGAGGCGGGCCAGATCGCCGTGCTCAAGGAAGACGTGGAGTACGCCATGGCGGCGGTGCCGTGGGCCAATTTCAAGAACCCGCGCACCCAGAAGGTCGCGGAAGACTATCTCAAGCGCTCCAACGGCAAGACCTTCGACACCAACTCGGGCTACTCCTACGACGGCATCTTCGTCATCGCCGACGCGCTCGAGCGCGCCAAGTCCACCGATCCCGACGTCGTGGTGGACGCCCTCAAGAAGACCAACTACGGCGCCGGCCTCATGCAGTACGCGGGCCCCGTGGTCTTCAACGAGATCGGCGACAATCCCAACGCCGTCACCACCATGATCCAGATCCTCGGCCAGAAGCCGGTGGCGGTGTGGCCCAAGGAGGCGGCCCTCCAGAAGTTCGTGTTCCCGCGTCCGAAGCGTTGACCCGTCGCGGGCGCGGGGCCGCGTGAGGTGGACCTGACCCTCGTCGGGCAGGGCCTGCTCAGCGGCCTGCTCTTCGGCGGGGTGTACAGCCTGATGGCGGTGGGCCTGACGCTGATCTTCGGCGTCATGCGCGTCGTCAACTTCGCCCACGGCGACATGATGGTGTGGGGGATGTACCTCGCGTGGCTGCTCGCCACGCGGGCGGGGCTCGACCCCTATCTGGGCTTCCCCCTGTGCGCCCTCGCCCTCTTCGCCCTCGGGTGGGCGGTCCAGCGAGGCCTCGTGCACCGCATCGTGGACGCGCCCCACGAGATGCAGATCCTGCTCATGCTGGGGGTGGCGCTGGTGCTGGAGAACGCCGCCCTCGTGGCCTTCGGACCCGATCCCCAGCGGGTGCGCTCGGAGCTCCGCAGCGCCACCGTGTGGCTGGGGCCCCTGTTCGTGGACGTGGCGCGGCTGGTGACCTTCGGCGTGGCGCTGGGCCTCACGCTCGCCCTCTGGCTCTTCCTCGCGCGCACCGACCTCGGCCGCCGCATCCGCGCCGCGTCCGACAACCCCTACGGCGCCCTCGTGATCGGCACCGACGTGGCGCGGGTCTACGCGGTGGCGTTCGGCATCGGGGCGGCGTGCGTCGGCGCGGCGGGCGCGCTGGTGTCCCCGATCCTGCCGTTCCAGCCCGCGGGAGGGCTCTCGCTCTCGGTGGCCTCGTTCAACATCGTCATCATCGGCGGCATGGGGAGCCTGGTGGGCGCCTTCGTGGGTGGCCTCCTCGTGTCGGTGGCGGAGTCGCTGGGGGCGGTGTTCCTGGCGCCGTCCATGAAGGAGCTGGTGAGCTTCTCCCTCCTCATCGTGATCCTGCTCTTCCGCCCCGCCGGGCTGTTCGGCAAGCGCGCGACATGACCGTCCCGCGGCTCGCCGCGCTCGCCGCCGTGCTCGTACTCGCCGCGCTGCCGTCCGTGCTCAGCTCCTACGCGGTGACGGTGTTCATCTTCATCTTCTTCTACGCGTATCTGGGCCAGGCGTGGAACATCGTGGGCGGCTACGCCGGGCAGCTCTCCGCGGGCCATGCCGCCTTCGTGGGGCTGGGGGCATACGCCTCCGCGGTGCTGTCGGCGCGGCTGGGCCTCACCCCGTGGATCGGCATGCTGGTCGGCGGAGCCCTCGCCGCCGCTCTGGGCGCGCTCATCGGCTTCCTGGGGTTCCGGTTCGGGCTCCGCGGCTTTTACTTCGTGCTCCTCACCGTGGCCTTCGCGGAGATCTGCCGCATCGTGGCGCTCAACACCGACGCGGTGGGGGGCGCGCTCGGCCTCTACATCACGTTCACCGGCGATCCCCGGCACTTCCAGTTCCAGGACAACCGCATGTACTACTACGTCGCGCTGGCCCTCATGCTCGCCGCCACCGGCCTCGTGGCCGCGATCGAGCGCCGTCGCTTCGGCGAGTATCTCAAGGCCATCCGCGAGGACGAGAACGCCTGCGAGGCGCTGGGCGTCAACACCTTCAAGTACAAGATGCTGGCGATGGTGGTCTCGTCGTTCCTCACCGGCGTGGGCGGCACCTTCTACGCCTATTACCTCTTCTCGCTGCAGCCCAACGCGGTGTTCGGTATCCCGCTGTCGGTGGAGATCATCATCCGGCCCATCGTGGGCGGCGCGGGGACGGTCCTCGGGCCCATCCTGGGCTCCTTCATCCTGAGCCCG
The DNA here is from genome assembly GCA_035281625.1 of Candidatus Methylomirabilota bacterium. Classification (GTDB taxonomy): domain Bacteria; phylum Methylomirabilota; class Methylomirabilia; order Rokubacteriales; family CSP1-6; genus DASRWT01. The sequence goes on along the minus strand of DATEDO010000029.1, from coordinate 25,329 downwards.
CTCGGTGAGGTGTCGCGCGTGTATCTCTCACAGGGGAGCTGGAGCGGCCTCCACCTCGTGGTGTACGGCGTGCTCCTCGTGCTGGTGGTGCTCTTCCTGCCCGACGGGGCGTATCCGGCGGCGCGCCGGCTCCTCGCCCGCCGAGCGCGATGACGCCGATCCTGGAGGTGGCGGGCATCTCCAAGCGCTTCGGCGGCCTCCAGGCCGTCGCCAGGCTGTCGTTCCAGATGGCGGAAGGCGAGATGCTGGGCCTCATCGGTCCCAACGGGGCGGGGAAGACCACCGCCTTCAACCTTCTCTCGGGCTTCCTCGTCCCGGATCAGGGCGACGTGCGGTTCCGGGGTGCGAGCCTCGTGGGCCTGCCGCCGCACGCGATCTGCCAGCGGGGGGTCGCGCGCACCTTCCAGATCGTGCGCCCGTTTCCCCACCTCTCCGTGCTCGCCAACGTGCGGGTGGGGGCCCTCGCCCGCCACGCCGACGCGCGCGAGGCCACCGCGCGGGCCACCCGCATCGTCGAGGCGATCGGGCTCGCGGACCGCCTGAACGATCCGGCGGGCAGCCTGACCCTTTCGGACCGTAAGCGCCTGGAGCTCGCGCGCGCCCTCGCCACCGAGCCCGCCCTGCTGCTGCTCGACGAGGTGATGGCGGGGCTCAGCGGCCGCGAGACCGAGGCGATGGTGGCGCTCGTCTCCGGCATCAATCGCGGCGGCGTATCCATCCTGCTCATCGAGCACAACATGCGCGCGGTGATGGCGCTGTCCCACCGGATCGTGGTCCTGTCCTTCGGCGAGAAGATCGCGGAGGGACCCCCCGCGAAGGTCGCGGCCGACCCACGCGTGATCGAGGCCTACCTCGGGGAGGAATATGTCCACGCTGCGCGTTGAGGGCGTGGAGGCGGGCTACGGCGACCTCACCGCCGTGCGCGAGGCCTCCTTCGAGGTGCGGGCGGGGGAAACGGTGGCCCTCATCGGCGCCAACGGCGCCGGCAAGACCACCACGCTCCGCGCCATCGGCGGGCTCCTCCCCGTGCGTCGCGGGGCGGTGTACTGGGACGGCCAGCGCATCGACGGATTGCCCCCGGCGCGCATCGTGGCGCGCGGGATCGCGCACGTCCCCGAGGGCCGCCAGCTCTTCCCCACCATGACGGTGGCCGAGAACCTGGAGCTGGGGGCGGCCGGGCCGGAGGCGCGCGCGCGCCGGGCGGAGACGCTCGGGTGGGTGTGCCGGCTCTTTCCGCGCCTGGCCGAGCGCATGCGCCAGCTCGCGGGCACGCTCTCGGGCGGCGAGCAGCAGATGTGCGCCATCGCGCGCGGGCTCATGGCCCGCCCCCGGCTGCTCATGCTGGACGAGCCGAGCCTCGGGCTGGCGCCGGTGGTGGTGAAGCAGATCTTCGCGAACCTCGCCGAGATCAATCGCGCGGGCACGACGATCCTGCTCGTGGAGCAGAACGTGGCCCGCGCCCTCGGGCTGGCCCACCGCGGCTACGTGCTGGAAAACGGCCGGATCACGCTGTCCGGCCCGGGCGACACCCTGCTCGCCAGCGCGCATATCAAGCAGGCGTATCTGGGGGTTTAGGGGTCCCTGTTCCGGGCTCTCCCCTGGCTTGCTTGTTGCACAACTCCTCCTCGTGCACGACGCCACAGGTCCGCATAAGTCCGTGCATTCATTGGGGCAAGGCGGAGAAGGTCGCACCGGCTCCGGGCCGGGCGCCCCCGTGAGTAGCGGCTTGCCCGTCACCCCGACTGACAATTTCCGGGGGCTCCTGGAGACCGAAGGCGACCGGGCCTATGAGGCCCTGGTCGAGGTGGTGCAGGCGGTGTCGGTCAGCCTGGACCTCGCCGAGGCCCTGGGCCGCGTCGCGCGGGCCGCCGCGAGCCTGCTCGCCGATTCGGTATCGCGGATCTGGGTGGTCGAAGGCGACCGGCTGGTCGTGCGCGCGGAGTTCGGCACGCGCGGCCCGCAGAGCGGGCTCGTCACCGAGCTTGGCTTCGGCGAGGGGCTGACCGGCCACGTGGCCCGCACCGGCGAGATCCTCCTGCTGGACGACGTGGTGGGCGACGCGCGTGCCCACAACCTCGACTGGCTCCGGCGCGAGGGCTTCGTCTCCTGCGCGGGCCTGCCGCTGCGGGGGCGCGACGGGCTCGTCGGCGTGGCCCTGCTGCTGACGCGTCAGCGCCATCGCTTCAGCCCCCGGGAGATTCGCCTCTTGAGCCTGTTCGCCGCCCAGGCGGCCATCGCCATCGACAACGCGCGCCTGCACACCGAGACGCGGCGCCGCCGCGAGGCCGCCGAGGCCCTCGCCGACGTGGCGCGCCTGGCCTCGCGCACGCTCGACTCGGAGGACACACGGCAGCGCATCGCCGACAGCATCCGCATCCTGCTGCGATCGCTGACCTCCGCGCTCTATCGTCTCGATCCCGAGACGGGCGACCTCATCCTCCTCGCGTCGTCGGGCAAGGGGGTGCCGGCGAACGGCGGCAAGGTCGTGCGGACGCGTGGCACCGGCATCGCGGGCCTGGCCGTCAGCGAGCGCCGCGCGGTGGTGACACGCAACATGCTCGAGGACACGCGCATCGTCATGAGCGACGAGGAGCGCGCCCGGGTGGCGGAGACGCCCTGCCGCGCGGCCATCGCGCTGCCTCTGCTCGTGCAGGAGCGGGTGGTGGGCGCGCTGGGCGTGGGGCGCGCGCTCGGGGACGAGTTCGACGCCGACGAGATCCGGCTCGCCCAGGCCTTCGCCGATCAGGCGGCGGTGGCGCTGGAGAACGCCCGGTTGTACGAGCGGCAGGTCACGCTCCTCGGCGCCTTGCGCAGCCGGCAGGCGCGCCTGGAAGCTCTCCTCGAGGTCGGGCGCCAGCTCGCGCGCATTCAGCCCGTGGAGTCCCTGCTCGGCCGCATCGCCGAGGCCTGCGCGCACCTCTTCAACTCGAACTCGGTCGTGTTCCGCCTCGTGGAGGGTGACGACCTCGTGCTGAGCGGACGCTGGGGGGACACCGGGGAGCCGGCATCGCGACTGCGCATCGGGGAGAGCCTCACCGGCCAGGTGGCCGCCACGGGGGCGCCGGTGGTGGTCGTCAATCCCAGCGAGGACCCGCGGCTCATTCCCGTCCACCGCGAGACCTACCGGCGCCTGGGCCTCCGCTCCTTCCTCGGCGTGCCGGTGAAGACGGGCGACGAGATCGTGGGCGTGCTCTCCATCCGGTCCACCCGCGAGGGCGGCTTCTCGAAGGACGATGTGGAGCTGGCGACCGTGTTCGCCTCCCAGGCCGCCATCGCGCTGGAGAACAGCCGGCTCTACCAGAAGACGCAGCGCACCTTCGAGGAGCTCACCCAGGCGCAGGACCAGCTCGCCCAGGCGCGGAAGATGGAGGCGGTAGGCCTGCTCGCGGGTGGGGTGGCTCACGACTTCAACAACATGCTCATGGTGATGCTGGGCCGGAGCGACCTGCTCCTCCGGCGCCTCGGGCCCACCGAGCCCATCCGGCGTGACCTCGAGCTGATCCGCTCCACCGGCCAGCGGGCCGCCGATCTCACCCGGCAGCTGCTCGCCTTCAGCCGCAAGCAGGTGCTGGAGCCGCGCGTGCTCGATCTCAACACCGTGGTGGGAGAGCTCGCCCCCATGCTGGAGCGGCTCATCGGCGAGAACATCGAGCTGCGGGCGGCGCTCGCCACCGGGCTCGGCGAGGTGCGCGCGGACCGCGGCCAGATGGAGCAGGTGATCATGAACCTCGTGGTCAACGCGCGCGATGCCATGCCGCGCGGGGGCTGTCTCACCCTCGAGACCGCCAATCTCGAGCTGGACGCCTCCGCCGTACGCGGCCGGGTGGGCATGCGGCCGGGCCCGCACGTGCTCCTGGCCATCACCGATACCGGCATGGGGATGGACGAGGCCACGCGGGCCCGCATCTTTGAGCCATTTTTCACCACCAAGGCGTTCGGGGAGGGGACGGGCCTCGGCCTCGCGACCGTGCACGGGATCGTGAACCAGAGCGGCGGCACCATCTGGGTGTACAGCGAGCCGGGCAAGGGCAGCACGTTCAAGATCTACCTGCCGCGGGTCACCGACCTGACCGGGGAGGCCGCCCCCGCGGATCCCACCGACGCCACGCCGCGTGGCTCGGAGACCGTTCTCCTCGTGGAGGATCAAGGCGACGTGCGCGACTTCGCGCGCGACGTGCTGGAGGCTCAGGGCTACACCGTGCTGCTGGCCGCCGACGGGGCCGCGGCGCTCGAGGTGGCGCGGGCACACGCCGGCCGCATCCATCTCCTCCTCACCGACGTGGTGATGCCGCGCATGAGCGGCCGGGAGCTCGCCGAGCGCCTGGCCGCCCTGCGGCCGGACATGGCGGTGCTCTACATGTCGGGGTATCCGGACCGCGCGGTGGTCGATCACGGCATCCTCGGCCCGGGCGCCACATTCCTCCAGAAGCCGGTGGTCACCGAGGCCCTCGCGCGGAAGGTGCGCGAGGTGATGGACGCGGCGCGGCGGCGACGGGTGGCCTAGCCCGTGCCCAACGCCGCGTTCGAGGGGTTGCTCCGCCGCAACCAGAAGCTCGAGGCCCTCAACGCGGAGTACCGCGCGCTCGTCGAGGTCGCCGCCGCGGTGGGCTCGACGCTGAACGTGGGGAGCGTGCTGGACATCATCGTCGACCGCTGCCGCACGCTCATGGGCGCGGGCGGCGCGGGGGTGTTCCGCTTCGACCGCGAGCGAGGCGTGCTCGTCTACGAGCGCGGGATCGGGCTCTCCCCCGTCTTCATCGAGCGGATGACGCTGCGGCCGGGCGAGGGCACCACCGGGCGCAGCTTCCTCGAGCAGGCGCCGGTGTGGACCAGCGACATCCTCGCCGACCGTCAGATGCGGCTCGAGGAGCGCCAGCGCCGCCTCATCGAGCGCGAGGGCTATCGCGCGGTGCTCTCCGTGCCCATCCTCATCAAGGGGCGGCCCTACGGAGCGCTCGCCGTCTACTGGTGGGAGGCGCGCGTGCCGCAATCGTCCCAGGTCAGCCTCCTCACCGCGCTGGCCGGCCAGGCCGCCGTCGCGCTGGAGAACGCGCGGCTCTACCAGGCGGCCACCGACCGCGGCCGGCGGCTCGCCACTCTGGCCCGCGTGCACGAGACCCTCACCGCCTCGCTGAGCCTGGAGGACGTGCTGGATCGCGTCGCGCAGTCGGTCGTGGACCTCTTCGGCTCCAGCGTCTCGCGCCTCTGGCTGGTCGACGAGGGTGGCCAGACCATGTCCCTGCGCGCGAGCGCGGGGGCGGTGACTGCGGTGGAGGGCGCCACCCGCATGCAGGTCGGCGAGGGGCTGATGGGGCGCATCGTCGCGACGCGGGCGGCCCTGCTCGTCCCCGACCTGCTCGCGGACGGGCGGGCGGTCAGCGGCGACCGCATTCGCGCCGAGGGCATCATCTCGTTCGCCGGTATCCCGCTGACGCTGGGGGACCGCGTGCTGGGCGCTCTGTCGGTGGCGGTGCGCGAGCGGCGCCCCTTCGACGATGAGGATCTCGGGCTCCTCCATTCCCTCGGCAGCCAGGCCGCCACCGCCATCCACAACGCCATGCTCTATGCGGAGACACGGCGGAGCCTGGAAGAGTCCCGCGCCCTCCTCGACGTGACCGAGATCCTGAACTCGACGCTCGAGCCCCAGCGCCTCCTCAAGCGGGTGGCCATCAAGATCGCCCAGGTCTGCGCGGTGGACCGGTGCACCATCGAGCGCTGGGAAGCGGATCGCGCGCTGCCGCTGATGTCGCAGTTCGCCGACGGGCGCCGCGAGCCCGCGATGTGGCAGGCCTTCACCACCGAGCTCGCCGTCCCGCCCCGCGATGTCCCGGTGCACCTGCGCGCCATCGAGACGCGCCGCCCCGTGGTGATCGAGGACGCGGTGGCGTCCGAGCTGGTGCCGGCGGAATGGCCCCGGATGTTCGGCCTCCGCAGTACCATGGTCGTGCCGCTCATCCGGCAGGACGAGATCATCGGCGTGATGAGCCTCGACTACTGCGACCGGCCGGGCCGTTACGCTCCATGGCAGGTGGACCTGGCGGTGGCCATCGCCGGCCAGCTCGTGCTCTCCCTGGAGAACGCGCGGCTCTACGGCGACGCGCAGCAGCGCCTGCGCGAGACGAGCATCCTCCTCGCGGTGGGGGAGGTCCTGTCGCAGCCGGGGGCCCCGGAGGAAGTCATGCGCCGGGTGGCCCGCGAGGTGAGCCGAGCCTTCGGCGCGGACATGGTGGGGGTGTACGCCCTCAACGCCGCCCGGGACGCGCTCATCCCCCTGGCCGGCTACCATGTCCCCAAGCACCTGCTCACCCACTTCCTCGCCAACCCATTCCGGGCCGAGCGGATGCCGGACGTGACGGCGGCGTGGCGCGAGGGCCGCGCCCTGTGGGCCACCGACGTCACCAACGATCCCCGCTTCGACCGTGAGGTGTTCCAGCATCTCGAGCCCCACTCCGTGCTCTTCGCGCCGATCGCCGTGCGGGGCGAGTCTCGGGGCGCGCTGTTCCTGGTGTGGTGGGGCGCGGGCCGGCGGCCCCAGAGCGCGGAGGTGAGCCTCATCGAGGGCCTGGCCGGTCAGCTCGGTCTCGCCATGGAGAACATGGAGCTCTCCCAGCAGACGGCGCAGAAGCTCCAGGAGATGGCGACCCTGCTCGCGGCCAGCCGGACGCTGTCGTCCACGCTCGACCCCGAGGACATGGCGCGGCAGTTCCTCCGGCACGTGTGCGGGTCGCTCGACGCCGGTGGGGCGGGCATCTGGCTCTGCGACGAATCGGGGCAGTGGCTCGAGCCGTTCATGGGCTATCACGTGCCGAAGGCCCATCTCGAGGCCTTCCGGGGCCTCCGCCTGCGCATGGCCGACCATGCCTTCTATGCGGAGGCGGCGCGGACCCGCCGCTCGGTGTTCTCGCCCGACGTGTCGGAGGATCCCCGCATCACCGGGCCCGGCCGCGATCTCGTGCCGCATCACAGCCAGCTCTTCGTGCCCATCGTGGCGAAGGACCGGATGATCGGCGGCTTCACCGTGTTCTGGAACACGCGCGGGCGAGACTTTCCCGAGAGCGAGCTCCGGCTCATGGAGGCGGTGGCGAGCCAGGCGGGGGTGGCCCTCGAGAACGCGCGCCTGTTCCGCGACAACAACCGCCGCGTGGCCGAGCTGTCCGTGCTCCACGAGCTCTCCCGGGCGGTCACCGGCCGGCTGGACCGGAGCGGCCTCGTCACCACCATTCACCAGCAGATCGCCCGCGTCTTCGACGTGCAGCATCTGGTGATCCTGCTTCACGACGAGGGGTCCGACGAGCTGGAGGTGGTGCTCCGCATCGCGGAGAGCGTGCCGGACGGCCGCCTGCCCCGGCGGTATCCCCGCCGTGGGACCGGCCTCATGTCGGTGATCCTGGACACCGGGCGGCCGCTGCGGACGTGCGCCTACGCGGAGGAGTGCCGCCGGCACGGCGTCGCCCCCATCGGCGAAGGCATGGGCCTGCCGCACTGGCTGGGCGTGCCCATGAATGCGGGCGACCGGACACTCGGAGTGCTCGCGCTGCGCAGCCGCGATCGCGAGTTCACCGTCCACGACGAATACCTCCTCGCCAACATCGCGGACCTCGCCGCCCTGGCCCTCCGGAGCGCGTCGCTCTTCAGCGAGCGGACGCGTGCGTACAGCGAGCTCGCCGCCGCCCAGGATCAGCTCGTCCGCACCGAGAAGCTCCGGGCGCTGGGCGAGATGGCCTCCGGCGTGGCCCACGACTTCAACAACGTCCTCGCCGCCATCGTGGGGCGGGCCCAGCTCCTGCTGACCGAGACGCGCGACCCCAAGCACCGGCGCTGGCTCGAGGTGATCGAGCGCTCGGGCATGGACGGCGCGCACACCGTGCGGCGCCTCCAGGAGTTCACGCGGATCCGCCGCGATCAGCCGGTGGTGGCGGTGAACCTGAACCGCATGGTGCAGGAATCGCTGGAGAGCACCGAGCCGCGCTGGCGCGACGGCGCGCGCACGCGGGGCGTGAGCGTGGAGGTGGTGACCTCGCTGACGGCCGACCTGCCTCCAGTGGCGGGCGACCCGTCCGAGCTCCGCGAAGCGCTGATCAACCTGATCCTGAACGCCGTGGACGCCATGCCCGACGGGGGCACGCTGGCCTTCGCCACCGTCTTCGACACGGAGCGAGTAGAGCTCACGGTGGCCGACACCGGCTCCGGCATGCCCGAGCACGTGCGGCAGCGCATCTTCGACCCCTTTTTCACCACCAAGGGGCCCCAGGGGACGGGGCTCGGCCTCTCCATGACCTACGGCATCCTGTCGCGCCACGGCGCCCAGATCTCCGTGGAGAGCGAGGAAGGCAAGGGGACTCGCTTCCGGCTGACCTTCCCGCGGACCACGCTGGCGGAGAGTGCCGCGTCGCCCGCCGCGGCGCCCCCGGCCGCCGCGCTGCTCCGCTGCCTGGTGGTGGACGACGAGCAGGCGGTGGGCGAGGTGCTGGGCGACATCATCGAGTCCGCGGGCCATCGGGCGGTGGTGGTCGAGGGCGGCGCCGCCGCGCTCGCACGCTTCCGCTCCGAGCCGTTCGACGCCGTCTTCACCGACCTCGCCATGCCCGGCATGTCCGGCTGGGAGCTGGCGCGCACGGTGAGCGACTTGAACCCGGAGGTCCCGGTCTTCGTCGTCACGGGGTTCGGGGTCGAGGTGCCGCCCGCGGAGCTGGCCGACCACGGCGTCCGCGCCGTCCTCACCAAGCCGCTCGGCCTCCACGAGACCCAGGCCCTCCTGGCGACCCTGCGACCGCCGCGGTAGAATCGGGCGCGGAGCCACCGCGCCATGACCAGCCCGATCATCACCGAAGCCGTCCGCGCCCTCGTGGACCGCCGCGACCTGACCCGCCTCGAGGCCGCGGCGGCCATGGAAGCGATCATGTCCGGGGCGGCCACCAACGCCCAGATCGCCGCCTTCCTCACCGCGCTCCGCATGAAGGGGGAGACCGTGGAGGAGCTGGTGGGGCTCGCCCTCGTCATGCGCCAGAAGGCGGTGAAGGTACGGACGCACGACGGAGAGGTGGTGGGAGCCACCGGGACCGATCGGGAAATGTTGATCGACACGTGCGGGACCGGCGGCGACGCCTCCGGCACCTTCAACGTGTCCACGGCGACCGCCTTCGTCGTGGCGGGGGCGGGCGTCAAGGTGGCCAAGCATGGCAATCGGTCGGTGTCGTCCCTGTGCGGCTCGGCCGACGTGGTGGAGACGCTCGGGATCAACCTCGAGCTGACCCCGCCGCAGGTCGCGCGGTGCATCGACGAGGTGGGCATCGGCTTCCTCTACGCGCCGCTGCTCCACACCGCCATGAAGCACGTGATGGCGGCGCGCCGCGAGATGGGCATCCGCACCGTGTTCAACATGCTGGGGCCTCTCACCAATCCGGCGGGCGCCAACGCCCAGGTGATCGGCGTCTACGCGGCGAGCCTGACCGAGCCCCTGGCGCGCGTGCTCGCGGAGCTGGGGACGTTCCGCGCCTTCGTGGTGCACGGCGCCGACGGTCTCGACGAGATCTCCAACACCGGCGAGAGCCACATCTCCGAGGTGCACGAAGGCGTGGTCCGCTCCTCGCGGGTCCGGCCCGAGGACTTCGGGCTGGCGCGCGCGGCCATCCGGGATCTCCAGGGCGGGGACCGCGAGGAGAACGCGCGCATCATCCGCGACGTCCTCCAGGGCGAGGGCGGCGCGCGGCGTGACGTCGTGCTCATGAACGCGGCGGCCGCCCTGGTGGTGGGGGGCAGGGCCAAGGACCTCAAGGACGGGGTCGGGCTGGCCGCCGCCTCGATCGATTCCGGCGCGGCCGCGCGCAAGCTCGGCCAGCTCGTCGAGCTTTCGCGCGAGCTCGCCGCCTCGCGCGGCGCCTGATCCGCCCGGCCTCTGAGCTCCGCTCGGGGGGCCGCCCGGGCTATTGACCCGCCGGCTCGCGCGACAGTATGATGTAGGGGCCTGGTCGCCCTAACTGCCCGTCGTATCACCTGATTCTCCGCGACGCGGTCGTCGCGCGGCCAACGCAGTTCTAGAACACCGGTCAGGGAGGCCATCGCGTTGCGAAGCCGCGTGCCCCGCTACCATCAGATCGCGCAGCACCTGCGCGAGCGCATGGCGGACGGCCGGCTCCAGCCGGGCACGCGCATGGACAATCAGCGGCGCCTCGCGCAGGAGTACGGCGTGACGCTCATGACCCTGCGCCAGGCCCTCGAGGTACTCGAGCGCGACGGGCTCATCGCGCGGCGGCACGGCCTCGGCACCTTCGTGGCGAGCCGCTCGGTGGACTACGACATCCTGCAGCTGCGAACCTTCGCGGGCGATCTCTCCGCCCAGGGCGAGGACGTGTCCACCCGCTTCCTCCGGGCCCAGTTCGAGGAGGCGGATCGCGACGTGGCCCGCGCCCTCGGCGTGCGGCCCCGCCAGCGCGTGTTCGCCCTCGAGCGCTTGCGCCTGGTCGCGGGGCGGCCCACGAGCTATCAGGCCTCGTACCTCACCGCGGGGCTCGGCGAGGAAGTGGCCAAGGCCGACCTCCGCGTGATGCCGCTCCGCCAGGTGTTGTCCTTCAAGCTCGGCATCGAGATCGCCGCCGCGCGAGAGACCGTCTCCGCGGTGCCGCTCGAGGCGCGCGCCGCGCGCGAGCTGGGCTGCCGCGCGGGCATCCCGTGCTTCCGCTCGGACCGGCTGTCCACGGCGGGCGACGGGGCTCCCGTGGTGTACGATCGCGTGTTCATCCCGGGCGACCGGTTCCGGATCACCCGCGACTTGCAGTACGACACGTTCAACGGCAGCGAGAGCCAGGAGGAACTCGACTCGTGAAGATTCTCGTGATGGTCAAGCAGGTGCCGGACACGGCGACCCAGGTCAAGATCAGCGCCGATCCCAAGGCGATCGAGACCACCGGAATCACCTGGATCGTCTCCCCCTACGACGAGTTCGCCGTCGAGGAGGCACTCCGGATCAAGGAAAAGCGCGGCCAGGGCGAGGTGGTCGCCGTCTCCCTCGGCCCCGATCGGGTGAAGGAGGCGCTCCGCTCCTGCCTCGCCATGGGCGCGGACCGCGCGGTGCACCTGCTCGACTCCGCCTTCGACGGCGCCGACACGCTCACGACGGCGCGGGCCATCGCCGCGCTCCTCAAGCAGGAGGCGCCCGCACTGGCCATCTTCGGCCGCCAGGCCATCGACGACGACATGGGCGCGGTGGCCGCCCAGGTCGCGGAGCTCCTCGGCTGGCCCTGCGCGTCCTGGATCATGGAGGAGGCGGTGGACGCCGGCGGCGGGTCGGTGCGCGTGGCGCGGCAGGTGGAGGGCGGCCTCGAGGTGTTCGATCTGCCGTTGCCCGCCGTGGTGTCCGCCCAGAAGGGCCTCAACGAACCCCGCTATCCCACGCTCAAGGGGATCATGGGCGCCAAGAAGAAGGAGATCAAGGACGTGAAGGCGGCCGACCTCGGTCTCACCGTGGCGCCGCCCGCGCTCAGCGTGGTGACGCTCGAGCCGCTCCCCGCGCGTCCGCCCGGCCGCATCATCCAGGGTGAGGCCGCGGATGCCGCCAGGGAACTCGTCCGTGCCCTTCGCGAAGACGCGAAGGCCATCTAGGGAGCTCGCGACATGGCTGGCGCGTTCTGGAGCGTGGTCGAGGACGATCGGCAGGGCAATCCGAAGAGGGTGATGGCCGAGGTGCTGGGCGAGGCCGGGCGGCTCGCCGCCAAGGCCGGCGGCCAGGCCGAGGCGGTATGGTTGACCGACAAGGCCAGCGAGGCCGGCCTCGGGCAGCTCGGCGAGTGGGGTGCCAAGCGAGTGCTCCTGCTCGAGGGCGCGGCGTTCGCGCCGTACCGCGGCGAGGTGTGGGCGGCGGCGCTGGCCGATCTGGCGGCGAAGGAGTCGCCCAAGGCCATCTTCGCGCCGGTGAGCACGCGCTTGCGCGAGCTGATGGCGCGGCTGGCCGCGCGCCTGGGCGCCGGGCTCTCCGCCGACTCCACCGCGCTCGCGCTGGACGGCGATCGGCTGGTGGCGACGCGACCGGTGTACTCCGGCAAGCTCCTCGCCAAGATGACGTGGGCGAAGACGCCGTGGCTCGCCACGCTGCGGCCCAATGTGTTCCGACCGGGCGAGGCTCAGACGGGCGCGGTGCCCGCGGTGGAGAAGCCGAGTGTGGCCGCGGCGGAGGCCGCGCTCAAGTTCGTGGAGCGGCGGGAGGAGTCGTCCACCGGGTTGCCCGAGCTCACCGAGGCGGAGATCGTGGTCTCGGGCGGGCGCGGGCTCAAGGGCCCGGAGAACTTCGTGATCCTGGAGAACCTCGCCAAGGTGATCGGCGCCGCGGTGGGGGCCTCGCGCGCGGCGGTGGACGCCGGCTGGCGGCCGCACCGCTTTCAGATCGGCCAGACCGGTCGAACGATCTCTCCAAAGCTTTACCTCGGGTTCGGGATCTCCGGGGCCATTCAGCACCTGGCCGGGATGCGCACCTCCAAGGTCATCTGCGCCATCAACAAGGACCCCGAGGCGCCGATTTTCAAGATCGCCGACTACGGCATCGTGGGTGATTTGTTCGAGGTGGCTCCGCTCCTGACCGAAGAGTTCAAGAAGCTCCTGGAGAAATAGGCGAGACGCGCCATGCAGCTCGACCTGACGGACGAACAGGTAGCGATCCGCACCGTCGCGCGCGACTTCGCGGAAAAGGAAGTTCGTCCGATCGCCGAGGCCATCGACCGCGAGGCACGCTTCCCGAAGGACACCGTGCGCCGTATGGGTGAGCTCGGGCTCATGGGCGTCTTCATCCCCGAGGCGTGCGGCGGCAGCGGCGGGGACACCGTCGCCTACGCCCTCGCCGTGGAGGAGCTGGCGCGCGTCTGCGCCTCCCACGCCGTCATCATGTCGGTGAACAACTCCCTCTACTGCGAGCCGGTGTACAAGTTCGGCACCCCGGAGCAGAAGCAGCGCTTTCTCGCCCCTTACGCGGCGGGAAACAAGCTCGGGTGCTTCTCCCTGACCGAGCCGGAGGCGGGCTCGGACGCCACCAATCAGAACGTGCAGGCCCGCCGCGAGGGCGATCAGTACGTGCTGGACGGGCGGAAGATCTTCGTGACCAACGGCCGCGAGGCCGACGCCGCCCTGGTCTTCGCACAGACGGACAGGACCAAGAAGAGCCGGGGCATCAGCGCCTTCCTCATCGAGAAGGGCACGCCCGGCTGGAGCGTGGTGAAGACCGAGGAGAAGCTGGGCATCCGCGCCTCCGACACCGCGGAGTTCCTGTTCGAGGGCTGTCGGGTGCCCGTGGCCCACCGCCTGGGCGAGGAGGGCGAGGGGTTCAAGGTGGCGATGACCGCCATCGACGGCGGTCGCATCGGCATCGGCGCCCAGGCCCTCGGCATCGCGGTGGGCGCCTACGAGAAGTCGGTGGCCTACGCGCGCGAGCGGAAGAGCTTCGGCGTGCCCATCGGGCAGCATCAGATGGTGCAGTGGATGCTCGCCGACATGGCGACGTCCATCGAGGCCGGGCGCCTGCTGATCCTGCGCGCGGCCACGCTCAAGGACGCGGGGAAGCCCTTCGCGCCCCAGGCCGCCATGGCCAAGCTGTTCTGCGCGGAGTCGGCGATGAAGATCGCCACCGACGCGGTGCAGGTGCACGGGGGCTACGGGTTCATCAAGGAGTATCAGGTCGAGCGCTATTTCCGGGACGCCAAGATCACCCAGATCTACGAGGGGACGTCGCAGATCCAGAAGCTCGTGATCGCGCGCCACCTCCTCAGCGAGTGACGGGAGAGGCCATGGCCACGGACAAGGACCGCTGGAAGCAGGAGACGTACGGGCCGTACATCGCGAAGTCGCCCGAGCGGCTGCGGCGCCACGAGACCCTGTCGGGCATCCCCGTGGAGCCGCTCTACACCCCGGAGGACCTCGCCGGCCGCTCCTACGCGGAGCGCCTGGGCTTCCCGGGCGAGTTCCCGTACACGCGAGGTCCGTACCCCTCCATGTACCGCGGCCGGCTCTGGACGATGCGCATGTTCGCGGGCTTCGGCCGGCCCGAGGATACCAACGAGCGCTTCAAGTACCTGCTCGCCCAGGGGCAGACCGGGCTCAGCACCGCCTTCGACATGCCCGCCCTCATGGGCTACGACGCCGATCACCCGCGCGCGCGGGGCGAGGTGGGCAAGGAGGGCGTGTCGGTCTCGACCCTCGCCGACTTCGAGATTCTCTTCCGCGACATCCCGCTCGACCAGGTCACGACGTCGATGACCATCAACTGCACGGCGTCGGTGGCCCTGGCGATGTACCTCGTCCTCGCCGAGAAGCAGGGCGTGTCGTGGGACAAGGTCGGCGGCACCATGCAGAACGACATGCTAAAGGAGTTCATCGCCCAGAAGGAGTGGATCTCGCCTCCCGAGTCGGCGGTGCGCATCGTCGTCGATACCATCGAGTTCTGCGCCCGGCACGTGCCGCGGTTCAACCCGGTGTCGATCTCCGGCTACCACATCCGCGAGGCGGGCTCGACGGCGGTGCAGGAGCTCGCCTTCACCCTCGCCGACGGCTTCGCCTACGTGGACGCCGCGATCAAGCGCGGGCTGCCGGTGGACGACTTTGCCCCGCGCCTGTCCTTCTTCTTCGACATCCACAACGACTTCTTCGAGGAGATCGCCAAGCTGCGGGCGGCCCGGCGCATCTGGGCCACCGTGATGCACGACCGCTTCGGCTCGCGGAAGCCGGAGTCCATGCGCCTGCGCACCCACACCCAGACCGCGGGGGTGTCGGCGACCGCGCAGCAGCCCCTGAACAACGTGGCCCGGGTGGCGATCCAGGCCCTCGCCGCCGTGCTGGGCGGGGCCCAGTCGCTCCACACCAACTCCTTCGACGAGGTGCTGGCCCTGCCCACCGAGCAAGCGGTGACGGTGGCGCTCCGCACTCAGCAGATCATCGCGGAGGAGTCGGGGGTGGCGCTGACCGTGGACCCGCTCGGCGGCTCCTACTTCCTCGAGAAGCTCACCGACGAGATGGAAGCGCGGGCGATGGAGTACATCCGCCGGATCGACGACCTCGGCGGGATGGTGCCGGCCATCGAGCACGGGTACCCGCAGCGGGAGATCGCGGACGCCGCCTACCGCTACCAGCTCATGGACGATCGCGGCGACAAGACGGTGGTGGGAGTGAACAAGTACGTGATGGCCGAGGAGGGGGCCCTGTCCATCCTCAAGGTCGACGACGCCATCGAGCGCGAGCAGGTCGAGCGAGTTCGCCGGGTCAAGGCGGCGCGGGACGCCGCCCTGGTGGAGCGCCGGCTCAAGCAGCTCGCGGAAGCCTGCCGCAACGGTCAGAATGTGATGCCGGTGCTCGTGGACGCGGTCAAGGCGTACGTGTCGCTCGGCGAGATCTCGGACGTGTACCGGCAAGTGTTCGGGCTCTATCGCGAGCCCATCATCTTCTAGGGGAGAAGAGACCATGGCGACGGATCCCATCCGCATCAGCAAGGCGACGACGCTCAAGAAGAAGCCCAAGGACGGTGACCTCGGCTTCGGCCAGATCTTCACCGACCACATGTTCCTGGCCGACTTCCAGGAGGAGAAGGGCTGGTACGACCCGCGGGTCGAGCCCTACGGGCCCATTCCCCTCGATCCGGCGGCGGCGGTGCTCCACTACGCCCAGGCGGTGTTCGACGGCCTCAAGGCCTTCCGGGGCGTGGACGGCAAGATCCGCCTGTTCCGCCCGCAGAAGCACGTCGAGCGCATGAACAATTCGGCCCGGCGGATGAGCATCCCGACCCTCGATCCGGACCTGGCCCTGCGGTCGATCGTCGAGCTGGTACGGATCGACCGGGATTGGGTGCCCAGCACCATCGGGACCTCCGTCTACGTGCGCCCGGTGATCCTGGCCAGCGAGCCGTTCCTCGGGGTGCGTCCGGCGAAGGCCTACGTCTACTACGTGATCCTCTCCCCGGTCGGCGCGTACTACCCCGAGGGCATGGCGCCGGTGAAGATCCGCGTGGAGGAGCACTACGTGCGCGCGGTGGAGGGGGGCCTGGGCGACGCCAAGACCGGGGCGAACTACGCGGCCAGCCTCATGGCGGGCGAGGAGGCCAAGCACGAAGGCTTCACCCAGGTGCTGTGGCTGGACGGCGTGCACCGGAAGTACATCGACGAGGTCGGCACCATGAACATCATGGTGAAGATCGGGGGCGAGGTGATCACGCCCGCCCTCGGCGGCACCATCCTGCCCGGGGTCACACGGGACTCCGTGCTCACGCTGCTGCGCGACTGGGGCGTGAAGGCCACGGAGCGGCAGATCTCCATCGATGAGGTGACCGAGGCGTACAAGGCAGGCCGGCTCGAGGAGGTGTTCGGGACCGGCACCGCCGCCGTCATCTCGCCAGTGGGCGAGCTCGCCTATCGCGGCGAGAAGATGACCATCAACGGCGGGCGTATCGGCGCCTTGACCCAGCGCCTCTACGACGCCATCGTGGGGATCCAGTACGGGAAGGCGCCCGATCCCCATCAGTGGACGGTCGAGGTCTAGCCCAAGGGAGGGATCCATGGACTGCGTCTTCTGCAAGATCCGGGACGGGCAGCTTCCCTCGTTCAAGATCCACGAGGACGAGCGCACGCTCACGTTCATGGACATCAACCCCCTCAATTCCGGCCACTGCCTGGTCGCGACCAAGACGCACGCCGCGACCATTCACGAGGCGGACGTGGAGGACCTGAAGGCGGTGATGGCGGCGGCCAAGAAGGTGGCGGCGGCCATCCAGCACGCGCTCAAGCCCGACGGGCTGAACCTGCTGCAGGCCAACGGCGCCGCCGCCTTCCAGTCGGTGCCCCACTTCCACCTGCACCTGATCCCTCGCTGGAACGGAGACGGCAAGGGCTTCGACTGGAAGCTCGTGCCCGGCAACCGCGACCAGATCATGAAGAACGGGGAGCGGCTGCGCGAGCTCCTGAAGTAGGACGCCTGCCATGACCGAGCGAAAGGTCCGCGTGATCGTCGCCAAGCCCGGCCTGGACGGCCACGATCGGGGGGCCAAGATCGTGGCGCGCGCCCTGCGCGACGGCGGCTTCGAGGTGATCTACACCGGCCTCCACCAGACGCCCGAGCAGATCGTGGCCACCGCCATCCAGGAAGACGTCGACGCCATCGGTCTCAGCGTGCTGTCGGGCGCGCACAACTACCTCTTCGGGCGGGTGCTGGAGCTGCTGCGCGAGAAGGGCGCGGAGGATATCGCGGTGTTCGGGGGCGGCATCATTCCCCAGGAGGACATCGCCGCGCTGAAGGCCATGGGCGTGAAGGAGCTCTTCACCCCCGGCACCTCCACCCAGGACATCGTGCGCTTCGTGCGGGAGAACATCCGCGCCGCGGTGTGACGCGCCTGCCGGCACGACTCTCGCGATGGATTTCACGTTGACGGAAGACCAGCAGGCGGTACGGACGCTCGCCCGCGAGTTCGCCGAGGGGGAGGTCGCCCCGGTCATCCGCGAGTTCGACGAGAAGCAGGAGTTTCCCCACGCCGTCATGGCTCGCCTGGCCGATACCGGCCTCCTCGGCGCCCTCGTGCCCGAGGAGTACGGGGGCGCCGCGCTCGACTATGTCTCCTACGCCCTCGCGGTGGAGGAGCTGAACCGCGTCGACGGCTCGGTGGGCATCACCATGTGGGCCCACAATTCCCTCTGCGCCAATCACATCGTCCTCTTCGGCTCCCCGGAGCAGAAGGCCCGGTACCTGCCGCGGCTGGCCAGCGGCAAGGCGCTGGGCGCCTGGGGGCTGACCGAGCCGGGCTCTGGCTCGGACGCCGCCGCCATGAAGTCGCGAGCGGTGCGCGACGGCGATCACTGGGTGCTCAACGGCAGCAAGGCCTTCATCACCAACGCGGGGGTCGCCGAGATCACGGTGGTGATGGCGGTGACGGATCCCGCCCGCGGCAACAAGGGCATCTCCGCCTTCATCCTCGAGAAGGGCATGGCCGGCTTCACCGTGGGCGTTCCCTACCGGAAGCTCGGGCTCCACGCCTCCAACACCGCCGAGCTGGCCTTCGACAACGTGCGGGTGCCCGCCGCCAATCTCCTCGGCGCCGAGGGCATGGCGTTCGTCAACACCATGCAGGTGCTGGAAGGAGGCCGGGTGGCCATGGCCGCCATGGCGGTGGGGCTGGCCCAGGGCGCGCTCGACCAGGCGCTCACGTACATGAAGCAGCGGAGCGCCTTCGGGAAGACCCTGGCCGAGTTCAACGGGCTGCAGGGGATGGTGGCGGACATGGGCACCGAGGTCGAGGCGGCGCGGCTGCTCACCCTCCGCGCCGCCGCGCTCAAGGACGCGGGCCGGCCCGCCAAGGTTGCCGCCTCGATGGCCAAGGTCTTCGCCTCCGAGGTCGCCATGCGCGCCGCCACCAAGGCCCTGCAGATTCACGGAGGCGCCGGCTACATCACCGAGTTTCCCATCGAGCGGATCTTCCGCGACGCCAAGCTCACCGAGATCGGCGAAGGCACCTCGGAAGTTCAGAGAATGGTCATCGCGCGCTCGCTCCTCGACCTGCGCTGAGCCCTCCCGCCGCATGACCGATTCGACGATCCGGTACGAGGTCTCGCGTGGCGTGGCCACGATCACCCTGAACCGCCCCGCCGTCCTGAACGCGCTGGATCTTCCCCTCACCGCCGCCCTCGCCGATGCCGCCGAGGCGGCGGCCCGCGACCCGGCGGTCTGGGTGGTGATCGTGCGCGGCGCCGGGCGGGCCTTCTCCTCGGGCATGGATCGCAAGGCCTTGTCCGCCGGCGCGGTCGGCGAGCCCTTCTACCGCAACTGGGTGCGCGCGCTCAACTGCCTGGAGGACATGGCCAAGCTCACGGTGGCGGTGCTGCACGGCTACTCCATCGGCGGGGGGCTTCAGCTCGCGGTGGCGTGCGACGTGCGCCTCGCCGCGCGCGACGCCGTCATCGGCCTCGGGGCCACGCAGCACGGCCTGATCCCGGACGGCTCCGTGCTGCGGCTGGCCCGCCTCATCGGCCTCGGTCGCGCCAAGGAGCTGACGCTCCTCAACGACCACATCAGCGCCGACGCCGCCCTGGCCATGGGACTGGTCAACTGGGTGGTGCCGGCGGCCGAATTGGAGGCGGAGCTCGATCGCATCGTGGCCAAGGCCTTCAACGCCTCGCGCACCGCCACCGGCCACGCCAAGCGGCTGCTCCACGCCTCGTTCCACGCGGACCCCCGCGCCCTGATCGAGGACGTGCTGCGCGCCCAGGCCGAGTGCATGGAGTCCTGGGAGATCCGGGAGGCCAATCAGGCCTGGGACGAGAAGCGCGAAGCGCGCTATTATCCGCCGCCGGGGCCCCCAGCGCCCTGAATGGTGGACACCGTGGCCGACGACTACATCCTCGAGACGGACGGGCTGACCAAGGAGTTTCGCGGGTTCGTGGCGGTGAAGGGCGTGCGCCTGCGCGTGCGGCGCGGGAGCATCCACGCCCTCATCGGCCCGAACGGAGCGGGGAAGACCACCTGCTTCAACCTCCTCACCCACTTCCTCGTCCCCACCCGGGGCCGCATCCGCTTCAAGGGGCGCGACATCACCGGCTCGAGCCCCGCCGACATCGCGCGCCTGGGGCTGGCGCGCTCGTTCCAGATCTCCGCGGTGTTCCCCCATCTCTCGGTGCTGGAGAACGTCCGCATCGCGCTGCAACGTCGCCGGGGCGCCTCCTTCGATTTCTGGCGACCGGAGCGCGTGCTGAGCGCCCTGGACGAGCCGGCCCTCGCCCTCATCGAGGCGGTGGGCCTGACCGACGCCGCGGCCACCCTGGCGGCGGAGCTGCCCTACGGGCGCAAGCGGGCGCTGGAGATCGCCACCACGCTGGCGCTGGAGCCGGAGATGATGCTGCTGGACGAGCCCACCGCGGGCATGACCCACGAGGACGTGGAGCGCATCTCCGCGCTCATCAAGCGAGTGTCGGCCAACCGGACCGTCCTCATGGTGGAGCACAACCTGAGCGTGGTGGAGAACCTCTCCGATCGGATCACCGTGCTCGCCCGCGGGGAAGTGCTCGCCGAGGGCGACTACGCGGAGGTGTCGCGGAACGCCGACGTGATCCAGGCCTACATGGGATCGGGCACATGACCGCGCTCCTGACCGTGCGGGGCCTGGAGGCCTGGTACGACGAGTCCCACGTGCTCCACGGGGTGGACCTCGAGGTCCGGGCGGGGGAGGTCGTCACCCTGCTGGGGCGCAACGGAGCGGGGAAGACCACCACGCTCAAGTCCATCATGGGCATCGTGCGGAAGCGGCGTGGCTCGGTGCGCCTCGGCGAGCAGGAGCTGATCGGCCGGCCGTCGAACGCCATCGCGCGCCTCGGCATCGCCTTCTGCCCGGAGGAGCGGGGCATCTTCGCCAGCCTCAACGTGGACGAGAATCTCCGCCTGCCGCCGGTGGTGGCCCCGGGTGGCCTCGACGGCGCGGCCATCTTCGAGCTCTTCCCCAACCTCCGCGACCGTCTGAAGAGCCAGGGGACCAAGCTCTCCG
This sequence comes from Candidatus Methylomirabilota bacterium, assembly GCA_035281625.1. Taxonomy (GTDB): domain Bacteria; phylum Methylomirabilota; class Methylomirabilia; order Rokubacteriales; family CSP1-6; genus DASRWT01. The sequence goes on along the minus strand of DATEDO010000029.1, from coordinate 4,844 downwards.
GCGGCGAGCAGCAGATGCTCGCCATCGCCCGCATCCTCCGGACGGGCGCGCGCCTCCTGCTCCTCGACGAGCCCACCGAGGGGCTGGCTCCCGTCATCGTCCAGCAGATCGGGGCGACCATCCGCCGCCTGAAGAGCGCCGGCTTCACCATCCTTCTCGTCGAGCAGAACTTCCGCTTCGCCGCCACCGTGGCCGACCGCCACTACGTGATGGAGCACGGCCGGGTCGTGGACCTCATTCCGAACGCCGACCTCGCCGCGAGCATGCCGAAGCTCCACGATTACCTCGGGGTATAATGCGGCGCTCGCATTCTCCATGGATGTCACGAAAGGAGTCAGCACTATGAGAATCCGGATCGCTCTCGTCCTCGCGGCGGTGGTCGCCCTCGCCGGAGGGCCGGCGGCCGCCGACATGTCGGACGGCGTGATCAAGATCGGCGTCCTCAACGACCAGTCCAGCCTCTACGCGGACCTCGCCGGGCAGGGCTCGGTGGTGGCCGCCCGCATGGCGGTGGAGGACTACGGCGCCGCCGCCAAGGGGCTCAAGGTCGAGATCATCTTCGCCGACCACCAGAACAAGGCCGACGTCGGCTCCGCAATCGCGCGCCAGTGGTACGACGTCGACAAGGTCGACGTGATCGTGGACGTGCCGAATTCCGGCGTCGCGCTCGCCGTCAACCAGATCACCCGCGACAAGGGCAAGGCCTTCATCGTGTCCTCGGCGGCGACCTCGGACCTCACCGGCAAGGCGTGCTCGCCCAACACCGTTCACTGGACCTACGACACCTGGGCGCTCGCCAACGGCACCGGCAATGCCATCACCAAGACCGGCGGCGACAGCTGGTTCTTCATCACCGCGGACTACGCCTTCGGCCTCGCCCTCGAGCGCGACGTCGAGGCGGTAGTGCTCAAGAACGGCGGGAAGGTGCTCGGCAAGGTGCGGCACCCGCTGAACACCCAGGACTTCTCCTCCTTCCTCCTGCAGGCCCAGGCCTCCAAGGCGAAGATCATCGGGCTCGCCAACGCGGGCGGTGACACCACGAACTCGATCAAGCAGGGCGCCGAGTTCGGCATCGTACGGGGCGGCCAGAACTTCGCCGGCCTCCTCGTCTTCCTCACCGACGTGCACGCGCTCGGCCTGCCCACCGCCCAGGGGCTCATCTTCACGGAGACCTTCTACTGGGACATGAACGACCGGACGCGCGCCTTCGCCAAGCGCTTCGCCGAGCGCAATCGCGGCATCCACCCCACCATGATCCACGCGGGTGTGTACGCGGGCGTGACCCACTATCTCAAGGCGGTGGAGGCCCTCAAGTCCGACGAGGGGGCCAAGGTCATCGCGAAGATGAAGGAGCTGCCGACCGACGATCCCCTCTTCGGCAAGGGCACGATCCGCGCCGACGGGCGCAAGGTGCACCCCGCCTATCTCTTCGAGGTGAAGAAGCCGGCGGAGTCCAAGGGGCCGTGGGACTACTACAAGCTGCGCGCCACCATCCCCGCGGAGCAGGCGTTCCGCCCCATCGACCAGGGCGACTGCCCCCTCGTGAAGAAGTAGCGGATCCACCCCTCGCCCCCTCACTCGTCGTCGGGGTGAGGGCTGGCGGGGGGGCAAACCGATGATTCCGATTCTGGGCATCCCGCCGCAGGCGCTGTTCGGCCAGCTCCTCATCGGCCTCATCAACGGCTCTTTCTACGCCCTCCTGAGCCTGGGGCTCGCCGTCATCTTCGGGCTGCTCAACATCATCAACTTCACGCACGGCGCCCAGTACATGATGGGCGCCTTCACGGCCTGGTTCCTCCTGCAGTACGCGGGGCTCGGCTACTGGTGGGCGCTGCTCATCGCGCCCATCGCCGTCGGGCTGGTCGGGATCCTGCTCGAGCGCACCATGCTCAAGCGCCTCTACCAGCTCGACCACCTCTACGGGTTGCTTCTCACGTTCGGGCTGGCCCTCATCATCCAGGGACTATTCCGCAATCAGTACGGCTCCTCGGGACTGCCCTACGCGATCCCCGCGCAATTACAGGGCGGCCAGAACCTCGGGTTCATGTTCCTGCCGAACTACCGCGCGTGGGTGATCGGGTTCTCGCTGGTGGTCTGCCTGGGGACCTGGTACGTGGTCGAGCGCACGCGCCTCGGCTCCTACCTGCGCGCGGCCACCGAGAACCCCACGCTGGTGCAGGCGTTCGGGATCAATGTGCCGCGCATGATCACCCTCACCTACGGCTTCGGCGTGGGGCTCGCCGCCCTCGCCGGCGTCATGGCCGCGCCGATCTACCAGGTGAACCCGCTCATGGGCGGCGACCTCATCATCGTGGTCTTCGCGGTGGTGGTGATCGGCGGCATGGGCTCCATCATGGGCTCCATCGTGACGGGTTTCGGCCTGGGCGTCGTCGAGGGGTTGACGAAGGTCTTCTACCCCGAGGCCTCCAACACCGTCATCTTCGTGATCATGGCGCTCGTCCTCCTCGTGAAACCCGCTGGACTCTTCGGGAGAGCCCAGTAGGTGACGCGCGCCGGGCTCGGGCACCAGGGGGTGGCCTTCGCGGTGATGGTCGCGTTCTTCGCGGTGGCGCCCTTCTTCGTGTACCCGGTCTTTCTCATGAAGGCCCTCTGCTTCGGCCTCTTCGCGTGCGCCTTCAATCTCCTCATCGGCTACGTCGGCCTGCTCTCGTTCGGCCATGCCGCCTTCCTGGGCTCGGCGGGCTACGTGACCGCCCATGTCGCGAAGGTGTGGGGCTGGCCGCCGGAGGCCGCCATCGTCGCCGGGGTGGCCGCCGCCGCCGTCCTGGGCCTCGCCATCGGCGCCCTCGCCATCCGTCGCCAGGGCATCTACTTCGCCATGACGACGCTGGCCCTGGCCCAGATGATCTACTTCTTCTGCCTGCAGGCACCGTTCACCCACGGTGAGGACGGCATCCAGTCGGTCCCACGGGGCCGGCTTCTCGGGCTGCTCGACCTCAACGACACGCTGACCCTCTACTTCGTGGTGCTCGCCGTCTTTCTCGCGGGCTTCCTCGTGATCTACCGCACCATCCACTCGCCGTTCGGCCAGGTGCTCAAGGCTATCCGCGAGAACGAGCCGCGCGCGACGTCCCTCGGCTACAAGCCGGACCAGTACAAGCTGATCGCCTTCGTCCTCTCCACCGCGCTGGCCGGGCTCGCGGGCGGGACCAAGGCGCTCGTGTTCCAGCTCGCCTCGCTCACCGACGTGCACTGGACCATGTCCGGCGAGGTGGTCCTGATGACGCTCCTCGGCGGGCTCGGCACCGTGTTCGGGCCAGTGGTGGGCGCCTTCATCGTCATCGCGCTGGAGAACTATCTCGCCCAGCTCGGCGCCTGGGTCACGGTGGTGCAGGGCGCGATCTTCGTGGTCTGTGTCCTGACCTTCAGGCGGGGAGTCGTCGGCGAGCTGGCGCGGATCATCCGGAGGCCGCTCTAGGAGTCGCCGGCCGGGGAGGGTCCGCCATGACCGACCTGTCCTACCGCTCGCGAAAGACCGTGGTGCGCCCCAGCCCCATCCAGGGAATGGGGCTCTTCGCCGCGGAGCCCATCGCGCGAGGCGAGGTCGTGGCGGTGAAGGGCGGCCATGTCCTGACCCGCCCGCAGTGGGCGGCGCTCGAGCCCTCGCTCGGCCCGGCGGAGATTCAGCTTACCGAGGATCTGGTGATCGCCCCCGTGACAGCGGAAGAGCGGCATGGCGCCATGCTCTATACCAACCACTCGTGCGATCCCAATATCGCCATTCGTGGCCAGATCGCGCTGGTGGCCATGCGCGACATCGAGGCTGGCGAGGAGCTGACCCACGACTGGGCCACCACCGACGACGGGGACTACGAGATGGAGTGCCGGTGCGGGAGCCTGCGCTGCCGCGGCGTGGTGACGGGCAAGGACTGGATGAAGCCGGAGCTCCAGGCGCGCTATCGCGGCTGGTTCTGCTGGTTCCTCCAGCGGAAGATCGACGGTACGCTGTAGCGCGTGAAGCAGAGCGCGGGACTCCTCCTCGTGCGCGAGCGAGATGGCCGCCTCGAGGTGCTGCTGGTCCACCCGGGCGGCCCCTTCTGGGCCAAGAAGGACCTCGGCGCCTGGACCATTCCCAAGGGGGAGATCGCCGAGGGAGAGGATCCGCTGGCCGCGGCCCGGCGCGAGTTCGAGGAGGAGACAGGCCTGCGGCTCGCCGGGGAGGCGGTGGCGCTGACGCCGCGTCGGCAGGCGGGCGGCAAGCTCGTCCACGCGTGGATGGTGCGCGGCGACCTCGACCCCGCCACGGTGAAGAGCAACACCTTCACGCTCGAGTGGCCGCCGCGCTCGGGCCGGCGGCGGGAGTTTCCCGAAGTCGATCGCGCCGCCTGGTTCCCCCTGGACGAGGCGCGGCGCCGCATCCTCGAGAGTCAGGTCCCTCTGCTGGACGAGGCGGAGCGGCGAGTCGGGTCGCGCTAAGGCAGGAGCGACCGCACGGGTACCCGCACCTCCGGCAGCGCGAGGAGCGCGATGGAGGCGAGAGGCCCGTGCACCGCCACCGTGCCGTAGCGCCAGCCGTACCGAGCAGTGGCGTCGGCGGCCGGATCCCGGCGCACCTCGACGACCCGATCGAGCAGGTTGACGATCCAAAAGTCGGCTATGCCGGCGCGCGCGTAGAGGCTGCCCTTCACGTCCCGGTCGAAAGCCAGGCTCGTGTCGGCCACCTCCACCACCAGCGCGGGGAGGGTCGGGTGCGCGGCCCAGAGCTCCGCGCGCGTCCCCCGGATCACCGCGAGGTCGGGCTCGGGCTCGGACTCCTCATCGAGGGCGACCGGCATCTGGGAGCGCACGACCCATCCCGCGGGCAGTAGTCCCCGGAGCAGATC
>DATEDO010000028.1:0-82640 GCA_035281625.1 Candidatus Methylomirabilota bacterium | reverse complement strand
GCTGGGAGACCAGGTGTGCTACTTACGCTGGTTCCACGGCACGAGCGGGACCCACTTCGCGCGGTTGCTCGTGAGCTCCTCCGGCCACACGGTGACGAGCTGGCCGTTCTGCCACTGCAGCATGTAGTGCTGCACGCGGGCATTGGAGTTCTGCCCCGTCTCGTCGAATTTGACGCCCCAGCCGTTGACGGCCGAGCCGACGGGGAGGTCCAGGCCGAGGACGGCGGCGCGGAACCTCTCCAGGTCGTCCGTCTTGGCGGCGTCGAGCGCGAGCTTCAGGATCCAGAGGCCCCCGCCCGCGAGCTGGTGCCCGCCCGCCAGCACGTCGGAGCCGGTCTTCGCCTTCACCGCCTCGCGGAACGCGCGCTCGATCTGCTGGCCCTCCGGCCGGAACTTCTCGACGATCAGGCCGGCCCCCGGCTCGGACAGCGCGAAGGGCCCGTTGGAGTCGTTCCCGAAGGCCTTGCCGAACCCCGGGTTACCGTACCCGGTGGCGCCCGCGTGCACGACGGCCTTGACCTGGAAGTCCTGCTCGCGCGCCTGGCGCCAGAACAGGATCGCATCCTGGTCACGTGAGATGTGATGCAGGATGTCGGGGTTCGCCGCCTTCAGCTTGAGGATGACCGGGGTGAGGTCGTTCGTCGTGAAGGTGTAGTACTCGGGGCCCACCTCCTGCATCCCGAACTCCTGCTTGGCGCGCTGGCGGGCGGACTCGGTGACGCTCTGGCCGTAGGACGAGTCCTCCGAGAGGTACGCGACCTTCAGCTCGCTCGGCTTCTTGCCCAGGCGGTGCGCCAGGTGCTTGGCGATGAACTCGACGTTGTACCAGCCGAAGCCGGTGCCGTCGATCTCCGTGCGGTAGATGTTCTTGAGCCCGCGGCGGGTGAGGCGCGGGTCCACGCACGACGTCTCCCAGTAGATGACGCCCTGCCGCGCCGCGGCCTCGCTGGCGGCGCCGCAGAGCGTGGAGGAGAAGGTGCCGGTGATGATCTTCACGCCGCCCTGGGTGGCGAGGCGGGTGGCCTCGGAGGCGGCAACGGTGGGATCCACGGCGTCACCCACCACGAAGGTGAGCTTCTTCCCCATCACGCCGCCGAAGCGCTCGTTGATGAGGTCGCGCATGATCTCCATGCCTTCGAGGTGCCGCTTGCCCTCGGCGGCGAGATTCCCCGTGAGCGGCTCGAGCACGCCGATCTTGTACTCGCCGCTGAGCCCCTGCTGCGCCTGCGAGAAGACGCCGACGCCCAGCGCCAGCGCGACCACGCCGACCACCGCCACCAGCCACTTCGCCTGCCTCATGTGAGCTCCTCTCGTTGGGTGCGATCCGATCCGGCCGCCCAGAACCCCGGGAGCGGGCGGGGAGATAGTACCCCATTCCGAGCTTTTTCGGCTCCCCGCCGCGTGTGCCGTAGAATCGCGACCGATGCGGATGCGGCCCGCGTGCGGGCTGGCGGTGGCCCTGCTGGCGGCGGGTCTCCTGATCGCCTGCCCGCGTCAGGCGCCGCCCGTCGTGGCCACGCGCGCGGCCTCGATCCCCGAGGTGAACACGCCCGACTCCTTCATGGACACCGTGGCGCTCGCCCCCGACGGCCGCCGCGTGGCCACGGGCGAGCGGGGCGGCGTCATCCGCGTGTGGGCGGTCGACGGCCCCCGCGAGGGCATCCGCGTGGGCGCCCATCGACAGTCCGTCACCGGCCTGGCGTTCTCGCCGGACGGCGCCCTCCTCGCCACGATCGGCCGCGCCCGCGAGAGCATGCTCCGGCTCTGGCATGACGACGGCATGGGCGGCTGGACGGAGACGGCGGCGATCCCCGCCGAGCGTTGCCTGGCGCTCCGCTTCGACGCGGTGGGCACGCGGCTCGGCGTGGCCTGCGAGACGAACGTGATGATCCTCGACGTGGCCACGCGCCGCCTCGCGGCCCGCCTGCCCAACCCGCACGCCGAGCCCCTCACCGCCTTCGACCTCGCCGCCGACGGTGGCCGCGCGATCACCGCGGGCCGCGACGGTGGGGTGACGGTGTGGGACGTCACCACCGCGGCCCCCGTCCGCCAGTTCTCCGTGCGGTCGTCGCGGCGGAAGCACGGGCCGCCCGGCGGCATGGCGGCGGACACCGCGTGGGGCACCGCGGTGACGTTGACCCCGGACGGCAGGCGCGCCGCCGCCGCCACCATCGAGGGCAGCATCTTCGTGTGGGATCTCGAGACCGGCCAGGAGCTGCTCGCCGACGTCGACAACGACGCCACCGGCCCGCCCCACGGCGCCCTTCGCTTCACCGCCGACGGGCGGCTGCTCGCGCCCACCGGCAACCGCGCCGGCATGCGCCTCATCGACGTGGCGCATAAGCGCTCGCAGGTGGTCGCCATGGCGGGGACCTCGGGGACCAAGGCGTTTCACGCCGTGTCGGTGACCGACGACGCCACACGCTACGCCGTGCTCACCTCGGTCCTGGGCGACCGCCAGCTCGCGTACACCGTCGACGTCTGGCGCGTCGCCCCGTCCGCCCCTCCGCGCTGAGGGGCCTGCGCCGTCAGCCCGCCGTCGTCTCGCTGAGCGCCTTCTCGAAGCGCCGCAGGACTTCGTCGATCTCCGCCTCGGTGATGATGAGGGGCGGGCACAGAGCAACGGTGTCGCCGAGGCTCCGGATGATCAGGCCGTGGGCCTGGGCCCGGGCCTGGAACGCCGCCCCCACCGTGCCCGGCGAGTCGAACGGCGCCCGCGTCGCCTTGTCCTTCACCAGCTCCACGCCGGCGATGAGGCCCACACCGCGCACGTCGCCCACCAGCGGATGATCGGCGAAGCGGCGAAGCCCGGCCTGGAGACGGGGCCCCACCTTGGCGACGTGACCCAGGAGATCGCGCTCCTTCATGACGTCCAGCGTCTCGAGCGCCACCGCGCAGGGCACGGGGTGACCGGAATACGTGTAGCCGTGGGCGAACACGCCCACCTTGTCGCTGCCCGCCATGAGGGCCTGGTAGATGCCCTCGGAGATCGCGGTGGCGGAGATCGGCAGATAAGCGGAGGACAGCGCCTTGGCCATCACCATGATGTCCGGCTTGAGGTCATAGGTTTCCGAGCCGAACATCTTGCCGGTGCGCCCGAAGCCGCAGATCACCTCGTCGGCGATGAAGAGCACATCGTGCTTCTTCAGCACGGCCTGCACCTTGTCGAAGTAGGTGCGTGGGGGCACCACCACCCCGCCCGCGCCCATCACCGGCTCGGCGATGAAGGCCGCCACCGTCTCGGGGTCTTCACGCTGGATTTGCGCGTCCAGTGATTCCGCCATGCGGGTGGCGAAGTCCTCCTCGCTCTCGCCCGGTCGCCCGTAGCGGTAGAAGTCGGGGCAGTCGGCGTGGCGCATCTGGGGCAGCGGCAGGTCGAAGTTCCGGTGGGCGGACATGATGCCGGTCAGGCTCCCGCTCGCCACCGTGATCCCGTGGTAGCCGCGCAGGCGCGAGATGATCTTCTTCTTCCGCGGCCGGCCGAGGACATTGTTGTAGTACCAGCAGAGCTTCACCGCGGTGTCATTGGCCTCCGAGCCCGAGTTGTTGAAGAAGATCTTGGACATGCGCACGGGCAGGATCTCGATCAGACGCTCGGCGAGATTCACGGCGGTGTCGTGGGCCTTCGAGTTGAACTGGTGATAATAGGGCAGCCGCCGCATCTGCCGGATGGCCGCCTCGACCAGCCGCTCCTCGTCGAAGCCCAGGGAGGCGCACCAGAGCCCGGCCAGCGCCTCGATGTACTCGCGCCCCCCCTCGTCGGTGACGTAGATGCCGTGGCCCCCGGTGATGACCAGCGGCCCCTCCGTCTCGTGCCTGCGGAGGTTCGTGAAGGGGTGGAGCTGGTAGGCGATGTCGCGGGCCGCGGTCGACGTGGAGGTCATGGCGATGGTGTCCTTTCCGGATGTTCGAAGGTCAGCCCTTGACGGAGCCGGCGGTGAGCCCCTGCACCATGTACTTCTGGAAGAAGAGAACGAGGAGCACGGCAGGGAGCGCCCCCAGGAAGCCGGAGGCGGCGATCACCGAGTAGTCGATGTTGATCTGCCCGTTCATGCCCGCGATCACCGGGGGCAGCGTGGTGGTGCCCGGCTTCGTGTTCAGCACCTGGGCCACGATGAACTCGTTCCAGCACAGCATGAAGGTGAAGGCCCCCGCCGCCACCAGCCCGGGCCCGGACACGGGCAGCACCACCTTGTAGTAGGCCTGGAGCCGATTGCAGCCGTCGACGAGGGCGCTCTTGTCGAGCTCGCTCGGCACCGTCTCGAAGTAGGCCTTCATGATCCACACCGTGAACGGCAGCGTGAACGAGCAGTAGGCCAGGATGAGCCCGGTGAGCGTGTTCTGGAGCCCCATCGCCCGCAGCATCAGGAAGAAGGCGGGAATCAGCACCACCGTCGGCAGCATGCGGGTGAAGAGGAGCGCGAAGAGCGAGAAGGTCTTCAGCGGGAACCGGTACCGCGCATAGGCGTAGCCGGCGGTCGTGCCGATGACGAGGTTCAGCACCGTCACCAGCCCGCCCACGACAAGGCTATTGACCATGGCGGGAATGATCTTGGCCGCCTGGCCCTCGGCGTGGAAGCGGACCAGGCCCAGGATCATCCGATAGTTGTCCAGCGTCGCCTCCGGCGGGATGAACGACAAGGGCCGCGCGAGCAGGTTCTTCTGATACGAGATGCTCGTGATGAAGAGCCAGACGAAGGGCCCGATCAGCCAGAGAATGATCCCCAGCACCAGGCCGTAGAGCACGAGCCGGCTGCCCGGTGCTCGTCGGAGGCGCGATCGCGCGGCCGTGGCCACCGCTCAGGCCTCGGGCTCGAACCGCGCGAGGATGAGCCGCTGGTAGCCGATGGTCACCAGCAGGCAGAGCGCGGTCAGCGTGTAGAGGATGGCCGTCCCCGGGCCGAACTTGAAGAAGGAAAACGCCGTCTGGAAGCCCAGCCACGAGATGGTGGTGGTGTCGTTTCCCGGGCCGCCCATGGTCAGGACGTAGATCAGATCCAGCATGAGGAAGCCGTTCACGGTGGCCAGTACCAGCACCAGGAACATGATGGGGCGCAGCGCGGGGAGCGTCACGTAGCGGAAGCGCTGCCAGTAGCCGGCGCCATCCACCTCGGCCGCGCTGTAGAGCTCCGGCGACACCGACTGCATGCCGGCCAGGAAGAGGAGCGTGGCGAACGGCGCCTGGTTCCACATGTAGACCGAGACCAGCACGTTGAGCGCGGTGAAGCCGTCCTTGAAGAAGGAGATGGAGCGGTCGATCAGGCCGAGATTGCTCAGTAGCCCGTTGAGCGCGCCGAACTCGAAGTCGAGGATGCCGATCCAGAGAAGGCCCACCACCACGCGCGAGAGCGACCAGGGGATGAGAAGCAGGCTCCGCATGAGGGGCCGTCCCGCGAAGCGCTCGTTGAGGACCAGGGCCATGCCGAGGCCCATGAGGGTGGCCTCGATCACGAAGGCTCCCACGAAGTAGAGAGTGCGCCAGAGCGAGCTCCAGTAGAGCGGGTCGTCGAAGATGCGCGTGTAGTTCTGGAGGCCGACGAAGCGGAAGAGCGGGATGCGCACGCCGAACAGCTCGATGGCCGGACCGGTGGCGCGCAGCAGGTTGACGTCGGTGAACGAGAGCCAGAGCGAGTAGGCGAGCGGGAAGAGGACGACGAGGAAGATCCCCAGCAGCGCGGGAAGGACGAGCAGGAAGGCGAACCAGCCCTCGGACAGGCGGATCGAAAGCCGTCCCGTCCGCGCGCCGCCTTCCTCGACCGCCCGCGCGCTCTCCACGACCGCCGGCGCCTTCGGGCCGGGCTAGGCGAGCGACTTCTGGAGCGCCGCCAGGTCCTTCAGCCCCTTGGGCACCGGCGTGGTGCCGCGGATGATGTTGTGCACGATAGGCACCGCCTTGGTGTCGTACTCGCCGTACCAGGGCTCCTTGTACGCGGCGATGACCTTGCCCTTCTTGTACTGCTCGCGCAGCAGCTTGAGATCGATCCACTTGTCGTACGAGGCGATGATCTCCGGGTGGTCGTACATCTCCGGATAGGGATTGTCGAGCCCGGAGATCAGGCACCACTGCCGCTGCACGTACCAGTCGCCGTTCAGATTGCCGCCCAGGAAGCGCGTGAGCTTCCACGCGTCTTCCAGGTTCTTGGTCTTGGCGTTGACCACGTACGAGTCCGTCCACATGTAGGACTGGCCGGTGCCCGGGTACATGACCATCTTCGCCTTCTTGGGGGCGAGCTTGGAGTTCTCCGGCTCGGCGGCGATGGTCTTGAGATAGTACGAGTGGTTCGTGTGATAGGCGTACCGTCCCGTCCAGAACAGGCGGTGGGTGTCGGTGGACGAGGTCTTGGTGAGCACCTCGGGATTCACCAGATCGGCCTTGTACACCTTCTGCCACCGCTCCATCGCCTTCGCCGCTCCCGGCTCCTGATCGACGATGACGCGGTTCTTGGCGTCGAAGACGTTCGCGCCCTCGGAGAAGCAGTCGCTCATGAACTGGGGCATGGTCCCGGAGGGGCTGTTGTTCCAGTTGGGCAGGAACGGCGTGTCGCTCACCTTGTCCTTCTTGAGCTTCATGCAGTGCTCGACCAGCTCGTCCCAGCTCTTGGCCGGCGCCTTGATCCCGGCCTGCTGCAGCATGGGCTCGTTGTACATGAGGATGAAGAGGCTGGTGAAGTAGGGCAGGCCCAGGAGCTTCGTCCCGTCCTTGCTCTTCATGCTGTCGAGGTTGGCCGGCGTCATCTTCTTCTTCAGCTCGTCCGCGCCGGGGAGGTCGTCGACCGGGCGCAGGAGACCGTTCTCGTACCAGCGCTCGCGGTTGTTGTGATTGCAGTACATGACGTCCACGATCTCGCCGGCCAGCGCCCGCGTCTCCATCGTGGGGTGGTACTGCGCCCACGGGATGGCCTCGTACTTCACCTGTCCGCCATGCTTCTTGTTGTAGAAGTCGATGTAATCCTTCACGGTGTCGGGCTTGAACACCCAGCCCGAGAGATTGATCGGCTTGTCCGCGCGAGCGATGCCGCGGCGCCCGTCGGCGAGCAGCGCGGAGGTGGCGAGGAGTCCGGCATTCCGGAGAAAGGTACGCCGCGTCGTCATCGGGAAGGCCCTCCTGGTTGACGGATCGAGCCGCGATGGAGAGATCGGCCGAATTCTCCCCAATGTCTCCCGGGCTTGTCAATCGGGCCGGCGCTGGCGCAGGATGCCGGAGTGCTGAGCCCGGCCCGCGCCCTCGCTCCGGTCCTGCTGGGGGTCCTCTTCGTCGGCTGCGCGCCCACCCCGGGGCCGCGCTTCTCCTCCACCGGCCCGGACGCCGAGGCCTACGGCGCCGGCCAGGGCTACCGCTTCTTGGCGATCTACCGTCAGCCGTACTTGGTGGGCGTGTTCAGCCACGGGGACCTCCTCTTCGAGTCCCGGACGATCCCGCGCGCCGCCGCACCTTCCTCGCTCCGCCGCGCGCCGGTGGAGCCGGTGGTCCACTACGAGCACGCCGGCCAGACCCGCACACTCGACGACTACCTCGCGCGCCAGCCGGCGACCGCCCTGCTCATCGCGCGCGGCGACACGATCCTGGTGGAGCGGTATCAGTACGCGCGCACCGACCGGCATCGCTTGAACTCGTTTTCGATGGCCAAGACGGTCACCGGCATGCTGATCGGCATCGCCCTGGCCGAGGGTCGCATTCGCAGCGTGGAGGATACGGCCGCGGCCTACGTTCCCGCCCTCGCCGGGACGGAGTACGGCGCGACGCCGCTTCGGCACCTGCTCCAGATGTCGTCCGGGGTGCGGTTCATCGAGAACTACTCCGGATCCGACGACTCCGCGCGCCTCGTCGGCGAGACGTTCCACCAGAACGGCCGGGGCGGGGCGGAGGCCCTCAAGCCGTTCAACGTGCGAGTCCGTCCGCCGGGGAGCCGGTTCGTGTATGCCTCCGCCGAGACACAGGTGCTGGGCCTGGTGCTCCGCGAGGTCACCGGCCGGCCGGTGGCCGACTACTTTCGCGAGAAGATCTGGGAGCCCATCGGGGCGGAGGGGGACGCGGCGTGGTTCATTGACCGGGCCGGGCAGGAGGCCACGTACTGCTGTCTCAATGCGGTGCTGCGCGACTATGCACGCCTGGGTCTCCTGCTGGCCCGCGACGGCCGCCAGGGCGCCCGGCAGCTGATCCCGCGCGACTGGATCCGTACCGCCACCACCGTGCGCCCGGACGACTGGCATCTCAAGCCGTACGCGGCCACGTCGTACTACGGCTACGGCTATCAGACCTGGATCCTGCCCGGGCCCCGCCGCATGTTCGCGCTGTTGGGCGCGCACGGGCAGGCCATGTTTGTCGATCCGGCCAGTCAGCTCGTCATGGTGCATACCGCCGTCATGCTCGATCCCGCGGATTTCCTGAACGAGGGCCGAGCGCTCTGGCAGGGCGTCGTCGCCACGCTCGGCGCGCGCGACTGAGCCCCTTCCGCCGACCGCACTGAGCCCCTACGGCGGCCGCCGCGTCCTACCCTGACCCCGCTGCCGACTGGCCGTTGGTCTGATCCAGCGCCGCACGTACGCTCTCACGCCTCATGGTCGTGCCGGTGGTGAAGGTCCGGATAGTGGGGATGGCGATGCCGTAGCGGGGCGTGAACATGCCAGTGCGTATGGGGCGCGGTGACGACCGTGCCAGGCGGGTGGTCGTGCTCATGGTGCTCGTCATGGTGGTGCGCATGCTCGTGCCCGAGCGTCTCGTGCGTATGCTCGTGATCGTGGCGCTCGGTGAGGTGAAGCCACACCCCCAGCGCCATCAGTGCCGCGGCGATGGCCAAGGGGAGCGTGACTGGTTCGCCTAGGCCGACAATGGCGGCTACGGCTCCGATGAACGGGGCGGTTGAGAAGTAGGCACCGGTTCGGCTGGTCCCCAGATGACGCAGTGCGATCACGAAGAGCACGAGGCTGATACCGTAGCCGAGCAGACCGACGATTGCGGCCCCGAGCAGTGCCGCCGGCGGCGGCCACGCGGCGCCCTGCGCGAGTGCGATTCCCGCGTTGACGCTGCCCGCCACGATTCCCTTGAGCGCCGCGATCTGCACGGGGTCTGCCGCTGATACCGCGCGGGTGAAGTTGTTGTCGATGGCCCACGCCAGGCACGCGCCCCCGACGAGCAGGCTGGACCACTCGAGGGCCACACCTGCCCTTGGACCCCAGGCTAGGGCCAGGGCGCCGAGGCTGATCGCTGCCATGCCGATCACGGTCCGTGCATGGACGTGCTCGCGAACGATCGTCCAGGCGATGAGCGCCGTCATCACGCCTTCCAGGTTCAGCAGCAGTGCGGCCTCGGACGCCGCGCCCCGCGCCAGCCCAGCCATCAGCAGCACAGGGCCGATCACCCCGCCGGCGATGATGGCCCCGAGCAGCCACGGCAGGTCGGGCATGGCCAGGCCGGCCTCCCGGGCTGACCGTCCGGACGCGCGCTGCGCCAGCCAAACCGCAAGAAGGCCCACTCCGGAGGCGAGATACAGCAATCCGGCGAGCAGCCACGGATCCACGGTCCCGACCAGCCCCTTCGCGGCCGGCGCGCTGAGTCCGAATAGGACCGCGGCAGCCAGGGCCAAGGCGGGAGGAATCAACCCGGCCTCGATCCCGTGGGACGGGTCCTCGCAAATCGCGCGTAGAGGGCAGGGACGACGAGCATGTTCAGGACCGTCGAGCTCACGATACCCCCCAGAATGACGATGGCCATGGGCTGCTGGATCTCCTTGCCGGGTTCGCCCGCCCCCAGGGCCAGCGGGATCAGCCCGATCCCCGTCACCAGCGCGGTCATGAGGATAGGGCTCAGTCGCTCGAGTGAACCCTGGACGACCGCCTGGTCGAAAGGCACGCCCTCCACGTCCTGCAGATGGCGGTAGTGGCTGATCAGCATGATCCCGTTCCGGGTGGCGATGCCGAACAGGGTGATGAATCCGATGAGTGACGCGATCGACAGCGTTCCCCCAGCCAGAAAGACCATGGCCACGCCGCCGATGAGGGCGAGCGGAAGATTGGCCATGACAAGCACCGCCAAGCGCGCGGAAGTGAGAGCAACCCAGAGGAGGCCGAAGATCCCCATGATGGCCAGGCCGGACAGCAGCGTGATCTGCCGGGTGGCCTTCTCCTGCGCCTCGAACTGACCACCGTACTGGACGTAGTAGCCCTGGGGCAGGGCCACCCGCCGCTCCACCGCTGTGCGCACGTCGCGAATGACACCGCCGAGATCCCGCCCCGCGACGTTGGCTTGCACGATGATCCGGCGCTGAACGTTCTCGCGATTGATGGTGTTGGGACCGGCGTCGACGCGCACCTCGGCGACTTGCCCCAGCGGGACCCGCGCGCCGCTCGGCGTATGAATGAGCGTCCGCGACAGGGTCTCGACAGACCTCCGCGCGTCATCGTGCAGACGGAGGACGACGTCGTGCCGCCGATGCTCCTCGAGGACCTGTGAAACGACGTGATACCCGAACGCCATCTCGACGGCCTCGGTGAGATCCCGACCGCGGAGCCCCAGCGGCGCGGCTTCCCGCCGGATGAGATTGATCTGCACCTGAGGCACCCCGACCTGGGGCTCTACGAGCAGATCCACTACGCCCGGCACCGCCGCCACGGCCTCCCGGATCTCGCCCGCCTTCAGCCGGAGCACTCCGAGGTCGGGTCCGAATAGCTTGATCGCGATCTGGGCGCGGGTCCCGGACAGCAAGTGGTCGATCCGATGGGAGATCGGCTGGCCTACCTCGGCATCGAGGCCGGGGAAGCGGGCGAGGTTGGCGCGGATCTCCTCCATCATCTCGGCATGGCCGCGTCGGCCGGGGTGGATGACCACCTCCAGCTCGCTCGTATTGACGCCGGCGGCGTGCTCGTCGAGCTCCGCCCGCCCCGTGCGTCGCGTGGTCGAGACCACCTCGGGTGTCTCGTGCAGCGCCCGCTCGATCAACACCCCCACTCGATTGGACTCCTGGAGCGCCGTGCCGGGTGGCAGCGAGGCGTTGATGTTCAGCGCCCCTTCGTTGAACGGTGGGAGGAACTCCCGTCCCATGAACGGGACGGCCGCCACCGCCAGCACGAGTGTCAGCGTCGAGCCTGCGATCACTTGGCCAGGTCGGCGCAACATGGGCGGAAGGAGACGCGCATAGCCTTGCTTGAGCCAGGTCACGAGACGGGACTCGCGGGGATCGCGAATGGCCGCCGCGCGCCCGAGCAGATAGAAGCACAGCGCTGGGGTCACCGTCAGCGCCACCAGGAGTGACGCCGTGATCGACACCACGTATGCAACTGCGAGCGGCGCGAACATGCGGCCCTCGAAGCCGCCGAGACCCAGCAAGGGCAGGAACACCAGGACGATGATGAGGGTCGCGAACGTGATGGAATGACGGATCTCACTCGAGGCCCGGAAGATGACCGTGGCTGCCGGCTCGGGCGCCGCCTGCTGCGCATTCTGCTTCAGCCGCCGGAACACGTTTTCCACATCCACGATGGCATCGTCCACGAGCTGCCCGACCGCCATGGCGAGGCCGCCGAGCGTCATCGTGTTGATGCCGAGGTCGAACCAGGCCATGACGATCACCGCCGCCAGCAGGGACAGGGGGATCGCGGTCAGGCTGATCAGCGTCGTACGGAAGTTCCAGAGGAACAGGAACAGGATCACCGTCACCATGACGGCGCCCTCCGCCAGCGCGGCCTTGACGTTGTCGATCGCTCGCTCGATGAAGTCGGCCTGCCGGAACGCCTTGGTGTCGATCACGACGTCCGCGGGAAGTCCCCTCTTGAGGCCGGCCAGCGTCGACTCGATCCGCCGCGTGACCTCGAGGGTGTTCGCATGGGGCTGCTTCTGGATGGTGGCCACGACCGCGGGATGGGCATTGAAGCTCCCGTCGCCACGCTTGTGGGCGGGCGCGATCACCACCTCGGCCACGTCCCGCACCAGCACCGGCACTCCGCGCCGGACGATGATGACGGAACCCGCCAGATCAGCCGGCGTGTGGGTCCGCGCGCGCCCCCGGATCAGGTACTCCTCGTGCGGCCGCTCGAGGAATCCGCCGCCCGAGGTCGCATTGGCCGCCGCCACCGCAGTGGAGACCTGCTGGAGGGTGAGGTCGTGGTGCGACAGCCGCGCGGGATCGACGATCACCTGGAACTGCTTGAGGTCTCCGCCGATGATGCTGACCTGGGATACCCCGGCCAGCCCCAGCAGGCGCGGGCGCACCTCCCACTCCGCGAGCGACCGCAGGTCCATCGGCGAGGTCTTGGTGGCGGTGAGGGAGATCAGCATGATCTCGCCCATGGTGGACGAGATGGGGCCGAGGACGGGCGGCTCCACTCCGGTGGGCAGCTGCACGCGCTGGAGCTTCTCCGTCACGAGCTGACGGGCCCGGAAGATGTCGGTACCGAGCTCGAACTCCACGAACACGATGGAGATGCCGACGGCGGAGTTGGACCGAACGCGGAACACCCCCGTGGTGCCGTTCATCGCGGTCTCGATGGGCACCGTGACCAGCGCCTCCACCTCTTCCGGCGCCAGCCCGTGCGCTTCCGTCAAGACCGAGACGGTGGGCGCGGTGAGATCGGGAAAGACGTCCACCGGTATCCGGATCGTGACCGCGGCGCCGTAGAGCAGAAACACGACCGCGGCGCCCAGCACGAGCAATCGGTGCCGCAGCGCCCACGCGATGACGGCGTTCAGCATGGCCGGCTCCTACGTCTCATGCGTGTGCGCCCCCGGGCTGGAAGGGCGCAGCTCATGCTGGCGCAGCTGATATGCGCCTTGCGTGACGACCCGCTCGCCTTCCTTGAGGCCATCGAGGATCGCGATCTGGTCGCCGTACTCGTCCCCCGCCGTGATCTCTCGGCGCTGGAACTCCTCCCCGGACACGAGCACGTAGACGAACCGCTTGCCCTCCGCTTCGAGCACCGCCTCCCGCGGAATCATCAGGACGTTGAGCCGTTCGTCGGCATCCAGCCGGACATTGGCCTGCGAGCCGACGCGCAGCAGGCGGTCGGGATTCGAGATCTCGAAGAGGAGGGTGGCGGCACGGGTGTCGCGGCTCACCACACTGCCGGCATCGACGAGGCGCCCCGCGAACTCCCGACGCGGCGCCGCCGGCGTGGTGAAGAACGCGCGCGGTGTCGTGCCGAGCCGCCGGAGATCGCGCTCGAACACCGGAACCTCCACCCAGACGACCGCGGCATCGAGCAGCTCGAACAGCGTCTCTCCGGCGGAGACTTGCTCGCCGAGCGCTCGGGCCACGCGCACGACGGTGCCCGCGATGGGGGCCTGAAGCTCTCGTGTCGCCCCGGCCGTGAGGCCGGGCGGTGCCGGGATTCGCGCCGATGTCACCGCGTCGCGCTGCGCGATGGTGGCGGCCAGCGCCGTCTCCGCCGCGCGGTAGTCCGCCTCCGCCGCCTCGACCTGACGCTGGGAATAGGCCTTGGCCTCGTACAGCCGCTGCGCCCGCTCGGACTCCCGACGCGTGAGATCGCGGCGAATCTCCGCTTCCTTGACCGCCTCGGTGAGGCGCCGGCGATCGGCTTCGAGCCGCACGGCCTCGATTTGCGCCTGGGCCTGCCCGGTGGCGATCTGCGCGCTTTCCGCGGCCGTCGGCGTCTCTCGGACCGAGGCGAGAGTCTGTCCTAGGCTGACCAACTGGCCGACGCGAGGGAACGCGGACCCGGTCAGGACGCCGGAAACTGGCGGTGCGACCACCACGTGACGGCCGGGCGCCGCGACGATGCGGCCGGTGGCGGTGATCTGACGGGCGGCAGTCGCCGGTGTGGCCTTGGCGAGCTTCATGCGAATCGCCCACTGCTGTTCCATCAGGAACTTCACCGTGCCCGTTGCCTCGCCCGCGGGCGCGGCCGCTTCGGGTACCGGCGCAGCCGATCGGGTCAGGATCCGGACGCCGAGCGCGATGGCCACCCCGGCGAGCAGCAGGCCGGCCACGATCCAGAGCCGACGCCGGGTCATCGGCCAAGCTCCTGACCGATGGCCTGCTCCAGAAGGAGCAGCGCGATGCGAGCGTCGAAGACGGCATTCAGGTACTGCTGGCGGATATCTACGCGCGTGCGCTGCGCCTCGAGGTAGGTCACGAGCTCGATGGCGCCTTCCTGATACGCGCGTAGCGCAATCGACTGCGACTCTTCCGCCTGGCGAAGCAGACCCGTTTCGAACCGCTGCATCCGTTCGCGCGCGCTGTGCCATGCGCGGTAGGCGGCCTCCACTTCGGCGAGCACCCGAACGCGGCGCATCGCGAGCTCGGTCCGGATCATCCTCTCCTCCGCAAGGGCGCGGGCGATCCCGCCCTCGTTCCGATCGGTAAACGGGAGAGGGATCGCGATTCCGAGAAGCACGGTGTTGTTCTCGCCGACGCGCTTGACTCCGAGAAAGGGCGAGACGTCCGCGGTGCCCCGCGACCGCTCCAGCGCGACACGCCGATCGGCGAGAAGGACGGATTGCTCGGCGGCACGGACGCTTGGCCGGCGCTGTAGCGCGCCGGCACGCAGTATCGCGACGTCGGGAAGCACGGTGACGGGCAGATCCGACTCGCCCGCCACGGCGCCGGCACCGGAGAAGTCCGCCTCTCCCAGAAGCTCCAGGAGCCTGATCCCGGCCTGGCGAAGGGCAAGCTCGGCCTGCGCGACTCCATTGCTCAACCTGACGCGCTCGAGCCGCACCTTGAGCAGTTCGCCCTCGGCCACCGCACCTTCCTTGAACCGGGCTTCGGTGACGGCGAGGAACTCCTCGAACAGCCGGAGATTCTCCCCCGCCTGCGCGACAGCGGTGTGGGCCAGCAAGGTCTCGAAGAATGCTCGCTTCACGTCGAGCAGCCGCAGGCCCAGCACCTCGGCCAGCTCCGCCTCCGCGACCGCCACGGTCGACTCGGCGACCTCGCGGCGATGACGCCGCTTGTCGGGACGCTCGATTGGCTGGCTCCAGGTCGCGCCCACTTCGTACAGGTCGCCCGCGGCCGTCGGGCCCGACAGCTTGAGGTTCTCGGCGCTGAAGGTCAGGATCGGGTTCGGGTAAAGCGCCGCCGCGATCTGCTCGGCGCGCGCGATGTCGACGCGATGGCGGGCGGCCTCGACGGCGAGATTTCGCTGGAGAAACCGCGCGACGACCTCGTCCAGCGTCAGCGCCGCCGACTGCGCGCCAGCGACCGACACGGCTACGAAGAAGGGAGCGAGCGCGAGCACGTATCGCCAGACTCCGTGCTTCATGGCCGGCCTCCCGTCGAGAAGTCCTGCAAGACCATGCGCTCGTCCAGGGCCGCGGTCTTCACGTGAAACTCCACCGAGTAGCGGCCGGGCGCCGGCACCGTGACCTCGGCCACATAGATGCCCGTCACCCGGCCCACCTTGGCCTTCGTCTCGGTGGCCGTCCCGGCCGGCTCCCCTCGAACCATGAGTGTGACCTCGGCCTTCTCCACCGGCGCCCCGTCGGACAGGTCGGTGAGATGGATGAGGAAGGCGGACTTCTTTCCGGGAACGAGCGGCTCGTACTCGAAGAAGTTCTCGATGCGGTCCGTGAACTCCGTCCGGGCGATGGTCTCGACCGGCGGCGTGTCCACCGAGGGACCACGGCGACAGGCGACCGGCCCGACCAGCAGCAGAGCGGCGCAGCACATCCACAAACCACGACGGCAAACGATTGCCCCGAGCATGCGTAGACTCCTCGCGCCAAGGGGAACGAAAGCGTGGGCGCGGCCCGGCGCAATGCCGGGACCTCCCCAGATCGGCTACGAACGGCGGCCGATCAGGCGCGCGGAGGAGAGAACGGAGGGAGCGGGGCCGCCGAGGGGCATGAACGATCCGGAAGGACGCCGGCCGCGGCGATCACTCGGGGCTTGGTCAGCTGCGCCACCTGGAGCGTGACCGCGGCGGTGATCCACACGTGGTGATGATCCTCCACATCGTGGTCGACCGCCTCTTCGCTTTCGAGGTGGGTCGCGGTGGCGTGGGCCGCGTGGGCATGCTCCCCGAGATGATCGTGAACGATGTGTCCGAGGCTGGCGAGCGGCTGCGTGGCGATCAGCGCCACGTTCGCCAACAGGGCCATGATCCCGAACCAGGATCGCATCGGCCGACGAGTCATCCGGGGTAGTCTACCGCATTCGGGCCCGGGCCAAGGCGGCCCTCTACGGTGACCGCGGCTGACTGTTGGTCTGATCAAGGGCCGCCTTCAGGCCGCGCGCCAGTCGAACCGGATCGCCGTTCGCCCAAAAGTGCATGTAGAAGAGCCGCGGGGACTCCTGAAGGCTGTGGTTGTGAATGGCGGTCACATCGATGCCATGCTGACGCAGGGCGCGGGCGACGGGATTTACCTCACGGTCGAGGAGGACCAAATCCCCCGTGATGGCGGCCTTACCGTCCGCGGTTCCGTGATCTCACGATTCGCGGCGTACCCGCGACATCGTAGGAGGCGCACCATAGGCCTTGCGCTCCTGGCATCGGTCGTTGTAACAATTGATACATCGCCTGAATCACGTTACACCCGGAGGACGTTCATGGCTAGCCCCAGCCCTGTGGCCGCGACGACGCCCGTGAAGCGGGCGAGCTTGGCCGACCTCGTCCGCTACTTCTTGTATCTGGGCACCTTCGGCTTCGGTGGGCCGGTCGCGCTGGTCGGGTTCATGCACCGCGATCTGGTGGAGCGGCGGGGCTGGATCGACGAGGACGAATACCGGCTCGGCATCGCGCTCGCCCAGATCATGCCCGGCCCCCTTGCGGCCCAGCTGGCCATCGCCCTCGGGTACTTCCAGCGCGGCGTGCTGGGCGCGACCCTCGTCGGGGTGGCGTTCATCGTGCCGTCCTTCCTGATGGTGATTGCAATCTCCGTGGCCTACCTGCGCTACGGCGGCCTCTGGTGGATGCAGGCGCTCTTCTACGGCATCGGCGCCGCCGTCATCGGCATCATCGCCATCGCGGCGTACAAGCTCTCCCGCTCCACCAACAAGCGCGACCCGCTGCTCTGGGGCATCTTCGTGGCCCTGGCCGCGGTCACGGTCTGGGCCGAGGCGGAGCTCGCCGAGTTCTTCGTGCTCGCCGGCTTCGTGGTCCTGTTCGTCCGGGCGCGGCCGTCTCGTCGGGTCGCGGTCGCGATGGGTGCGGCCGGGCTGGCCGTGGTCGGCCTCATCTGGCTGATGGAGCGCTGGGTCGCCCGCATCGGCGGGGACAGCGACAGCGTCCTGGTAAGCCTGCTCGTCTTCTTCACGAAGGCCGGCGCCTTCGTGTTCGGGAGCGGGCTGGCCATCGTGCCCTTCCTGCATCAGGGCGTCGTCCAGCAGTTCGGCTGGCTCAGCGAGCAGCAGTTCGTGGACGCGGTCGCGGTCGCGATGATCACCCCGGGGCCGGTCGTCATCACGGTGGCCTTCATCGGCTTTCTCGTCGCGGGGCTGGCGGGCGCGGTGGTGGCCGCGATCGGCATCTTCCTGCCCGTCTACATCTTCACCATCGTCCCCGCGCCGTGGTTCAGCCGCAATCGCGACAACCCCCAGCTGAAGGCGTTCGTGCAGGGCGCGACCGCCGCCGCCACCGGCGCCATCAGCGGGGCCGTCCTCCTCATCGCGCAGAAGGCCGTCTACGACGTGCCCACCGCCGCGCTCGCGCTGGCCAGCCTCGTCATCCTGTGGCGCTTCAAGATCCCCGAGCCCATCGTCGTCGTCGCGGCCGGGGCCATCGGCGTCGCCCTGTTCGTGTTGCGCGGAACGGTCTGAGCGCTACAGCCGGTCCTCGTACACCGCCGCGCGGTGCGTCCCCGGCAGGAACGCACAGACGAGGCCCCGCGCCGCGTCGAACGACAGCGTGTGCGCCCCGCGCTCCGTCGGGATGGTCTCGAGCGCCTTCACCCGGGCCGTGCAGAAGACCTCGATCACGCCCGGCTCGCCGATCGCGACGTAGACCCGCCCCAGCCGGGGGTTGAAGAACACCACGTCGGGGACGCCCGCGAGGGGCTCGGTCGCGAGGATGCTACCGGTGTCCACGTCGACCTCGAGAAGCACGCCCGCGTCGCAGGCGCAGTAGAGCCGCCGCCGCGCCACGTCGACGTCCAGACCGTGCGGCCCGGCATGGGGGATGGGGATCAGCCGCCGCACGCCGGGCGGGTCCCCGGCCTCAACGACCGCGATGTGAGGCGGGTCCATGATGTTCACGAAGAAGGCATCCGTCACCGGATCGTGCACCGCCCACCTGGTGCGGCCGGGCACGGGCAAGTCGGCGAGCCGGCGCCGGGAGGCGAGATCGAGAATCGACACCGTGTATGAGCCGGGAATCGCGGGATCCCCGACATGGGCGGCGAGGATCCGCCCGCGCCGCGGGTCCAGGGCGAGACCGTTCGGCCGGACGCCCACCGCGATCTTGGCCACCGCTCCGAGATCATCCGGCGAGAAGAGGCCCACCGTGTTCTCGCCGCGGTTCGACGTCACCATGAGATCGGGCGCGGCCACCGCGAGCGCGCCAGCGACCGCCGGCAGGCCCCCGACCGAGCCCACGTGCTTGCCCGCCCCGACGTCCAGCACGTCCACCGCGTCGTTGGCGGTGTGGGCGACGAAGACGCGGCCGCTGCGCTCGTGCACGGCGGCATGATCGAAGCCGCCCGCGCCCTGGTGGGGCGGGAGATCGATGTAGCCGAGCTGCCGTAGCGGCATGGCTAGCGCCCGGCCGCGAGGTCGGCGACGAGCCGCTCCACGTTCGCCACGATGCGGTCCCGCGCGGCGGCGTAGCCGTCGCTCACCGCCGGCACCTCCCACTGCTCCATCGGCTGCCCGCGCGACGGTGTGACGTCGCAGCCGAAGGCGACCACGCGCGTCGCCGTCTCGAGGTCGTGCAGGGTAACCGGCCGGGGCCGGCTCGGCGTGGCGCGGAGCCCCTCGCCCGCGAGCCCTTTCACCGCTCCACCCGCCAGCTCGTTATCCGGCTCGGTGCCCGCCGCCACCGCGTCCACCGCGAGGCCGCGGGCGGCGGCCAGCCGGCGGAAGTGCGCGGCCGCCACCACGCTCTTGGCCGCCCCGTGCAGACAGACGAAGAGCACCCGCGGCGGCGCCGGCGCCTTCGCCTCGGCGCGGCAGTAGGCGTAGAGCGCGTCGTACATGGGGAACTGCCGCGTCATGTTGTCGAAGTCGTCCCGGCTCGTGGCCTGAAAGCCCGTGGCCGCGGCGTAGAGGCCGGCCGACTCGCGCGTCAGGGCGCGATCCTCCGTGTCGGCCCCCCGCACGATCGGGGCCAGCTTGGCCAGCCCGGCGTCATCGCCCAGCTCGTAGCGGTCGATGAAGGCGTCGAAGGAGCACCGGGGGCCGTGATGCCCCAGCTCCACGTTGGGAATGTCGTAGGGAATCGCGCCCTCGCGCGTCGCCGCGTCCACCACCTGCGTGGCGGGCACGAACAGAAACTCGGGCTTGGGATCGATGAACCGGCTGATGAGCCAGGGACACGCGATCCGGTCCACACGGGCACGCTCGCGAGTGATCCATTTCATGACGGGTCCTCCCGATTCCAGGCGATCTGATTTAGTGAGCCAGTCCGGCCACCGCGAGGATGCGGCTCCGCACCACGCCGGCGACGGCGCCGCCCACCATCGCCTTCATGGGCGTGACGCGCCACAGATGCATCGCAGCGACGGTGGCGATGAGAATGAGCAGGGCCGGCGTATCCGGCGCCGCGGAGCGCGACATGCGGAGTATCACCACCGTCATCACGCCGACCACGGCGGGGGCGATGCCCTGCATCACCGCCTGCGCCCACGCGAGGCTCCGCACGCGATCGAAGAGCGGCAGGATCCCCAGCATGAGAACGAAGGACGGCAGGAACACGGCGACCGCAGCGGCGAGCGCCCCGCCCACGCCATGGAGCTTGAAGCCGATATAGGCCGCCACCATCAGGATGGGGCCGGGCATGAGCTGGCTCAGCGCCAGGCCCGCGATGAACTCCTCGGGCGACAGCCAGTGGAGGCGGCTCACCACGTGCTCCTCGAGCAGCGCGATCATGCTGAGCCCGCCGCCGAACGTGAAGGCCCCGATGGTCGAAAAGAGCGCGACGAGGGTGACGAGTCGGGACGTCCCGTCACTGCCGGGCAAGGCCACCGCCGTCGGAGGCATCAGGGAGGCGCCGACGATCGCCGCCGCCACGAAGGCGAGGGCCATCGCGCCGCGCGCGCGGGAGTGAAACGCGAAGAGGCCCACCGCCGCGGCGAGCAGCAGGATGGCGACCGTCCCGAGCGGGCTTGCCAGCGCGGCCAGCGCGGCCCCGGCCGCGATGAGGCGATGCGTGGAGCTGCGCAGGGCGGAGCGGCCCAGCCGATACACGGCGAGGATGAACGCCGCCAGCACCACCGGGCCGAGGCCGTAGAGCGCGCCGCGGATCACCGGGTTCACGCCCAGTGTGGCGTACGCGAGCGCGAGCGCCAGCATGACGAAGAAGCCGGGCGCGGAGAAGCACGCGCCGGCGAGGAGTCCGCCCCGCCAGCCGGCGCGCACGTAGCCGAGGAAGATGCCGAGCTGCACCATGGGCGCGCCCGGCAGCACGTTCACGAGCGACAGGCCCTCCAGGAAGCGCTGCTTCGACACCCAGCGCCGCGTCTCCTGGAACTCGGCCTGCATCATGCCGAGAATGGCCGGCCCGCCGTAGGCCGTGGCGCCCACCTTGAGAAAGCTCAGGGTGATCTCTCTGAAGGGATGGGTGTTTTCTCGAGTCGGAGCCGCTTGCTCAGTCATCGATCGCCACCTCCGTGCCGCGGCCGCGGGCCCGCGCCGTCTCGTAGACGGCAACGGCGGCCGCGACGTCCTCCAGGGCGGTGCCCGAGCTGTCGAACACCGTGATCTCGTCCTCGCGCGTGCGGCCCGGCCGGCGTCCCGCCACCACGTCGGCCAGCTCGGCGTGCACCTGCTCCCGCGTCAGGAGTCCCGCGGCGAGGGCGTGCTGGAGCTCACCGATCTCGGCGCACTGCTCCAGCACGTCCACCACCAGGGTGGCGGAGGCCACCAAGGCCGGCTCCAGCTCCTGCTTGCCCACGTTGTCGGCGCCGACCGCGGCGAGGAACGTGCCCGGCGCCACCATCGCCCGCGTGACGAAGGCGCGGCGCGCGGGCGTGCTGGTGACCACCGCGTCGCTCTCCCGCAGCACGGCGTCCAGATCCTTCGCGGCCTCGACGGGAAAGCCGAGCCGCTCGCTCATGCGGGCGGCCATCGTCTCCGCGCGAGCGTGGTCCAGGTCCAGCACCCACGCGCGCGCCAGGGGCAGCACGGCGGCGAGGGCCGCGAGCTGGATCTCGCCCTGCACGCCGCACCCCACCACGGTGGCCCGGAGGGACGCGGGCCGGGCCAGATGCCGGGCCGCCACCGCGGTGGCCGCGCCGGTGCGAAGCGCGGTGATGCTGCCTGAGTCCATGGCCGCCAGGGGGGCGCCATGGTCCGCGTCGGCCAGCACGACCGTGCCCCGGATGGTCGGAAGGCCGTGGCGCCGCGGGTTGTCGGGGAAGTTGCCGTTGGTCTTGGCCGCGAAGTAGCTCCGCTCGCCGATGAGCCCCGCCGCCTTGATGTGGAAGCTACCCGCCGCCGCGTGGACGGCCAGCACCCCCGGCCCCAGCACGCGGGCCTCGGCGTGCGCGCGGAAGGCGGCCTCGACCGCCTCGATGCAGTCGGGCAGCGAGAGCAGATCCAGCACGTCGCGCCGGCTGAGAATCAGCACGGGTCAGCCCTTCCTCGACGTGGTGGCGTAGAGGCCCTCGAAGAGCGCCATGCCCTGCGCCAGCACCTGCTGGTCGTCGGCGGAGGCGGCCAGGAGCGCCCGCACCGCCACATCGATGCCGCGCGCTTCCTCACGTGGATACTTCCCGTCGCGCAGATCGGCCTCGTGCACCAGCTCGGCCAAGCGGGTGAGCCGCCGGTCACGCAGCCTCGCCCGCTTCATCAAGGTCTCGAACGTGCAGTCCTCGCCCTGATGGCTGAGCTCCACTCCCGGCGCGTCGAACGGGATCGCGTCCGGGGGGAACTCCGCGGGCGGGGCGAAGACGAACTGGGCCTGGGGGTCGATGAAGCGCCGGATCAGCCAGGCCGAGGCGATGCGGTCGATGTGCGGCCGCGGGCGCGTGACCCACTTCCGGCCCCGCAAGGCGGTGAGATCGAGCGTGGGCGGCGCCTCGGGGCGCGCCGGCTCGGGACGTCGGGTACGCATGGCGATGACCTCCTCGAGACGCCGCACCTCGGCCCCCCCGGGGGCGTCGAAGAAGTCGACGTCGCGGATGCGCTGATGGTCCTTGGCCAGCCGCGTGGCCTCAACCTGGGCGGCGGCGCTCGCGCTCTTCTTGTCGAGCCGCTGCAGCAGGCGGCGATAGCGCGCGGCGAGCTGGCGGTAGTCCTGGTCGCGCGGCTCGTGGAAGAGCCGGCGCACCGCGTCCGGGCCGAGATTTTCGATCTGCTGGACGCGGATGAGGGTGGCCTCGCCGCCCTCGCGCTCGATCTCCTGGGCGAGCCACTGGAAATCCTCGTAGCGCTCCGGGGTGTCGGGCAAGAGATACGCGGAGCGCTTGAGGGGCACCGCGCCCAGCGACTTCAGGCGGCGCCACACGCGCACGCGCAGGCTGGAGGGGTGGGGGGGCAGGCCGACGAGGAGGAGCAGCAGGGTGAGCCCCGGCGGGGTCGTGTTCATGTTGCTAGATGTAACACTAGTTACATCCAGCTGTCAACCCTCCTGGTGAGCCAGTGGACGAAACGGAGATGCTCGTCGTCTCGCCGGCGTCGGGCCGGCCCGCCACCCGGTGACGAGCCGGCCCCGCCTCGAACTTCAGCCGCGGCTGCGCTCCAGCACGAGCTTGATCGGCCTTCCATTGGGGTGCGTGGTCATGCCGTACAGTCGCTCGCCCGAGCGCCGGAGGGGCGTCCAGTGTCCCGACGAGCTCTTGAGGGTCACGGTGTCGCCTCGCGTCTCGATCACGCCCGACTCCGAGCCCAGGCGCCGCGCCGTCATCTGATAGCTGCCGTCCTCCTTGACCTCGAGTGTCACCTGCCCCTCGAGCTGCGAATCTGCACCCACCTGATAGAACTCGCCTTGCCACGTGCCGGCGAGTTCGGTGGGCCGTTGTTCGATGACGGCCGACGGGGCGGCAGCCGACTGGCTCGGGCTCGTGGTGGAACAGCCGGCAAGAGAGACGAGAGCGGCGGACGAGAGCACAGCGACGATGATGCGGTGTTTCATTTCGAAACCTCCAGGGCTAGGGGGGTTCGGCTGTCTCTGTTCTTGCGATGCGCGCGGCCCCCCGCTCGGTTCTTTCGAAGGATGCTGAAGGTCAGGGCCTCGGGCTAGCCCCGCCCCAGCGTCTTCCGGATGCTGCCGAAGTGCTCCTCGAGGTGCGCGAACAGCGCGGCCTGGATCAGCTGCTCCACCGTCATCTGCGGCAGATCGACGAGCACCGTGCCGCTCCTCCCGAGCTCCGCCTCCGTCAGCCCCCGGATGGTGCTGGACGCCACCGCCGCCCCCTTGCGCAGCAGCGCGATCGTCTCCGCCTTGGTGCAGTCCGCAAAGTCGCGGGCGTGCTGGGCGTTCATCGCGTCGAGCGTGCGCCCATCCAGCGTGCCGGGCCGTCCCGCCACGAGCCCCTCGATGAGCTGGGAGATGGGTTCGAGGGCGCCCGCGTAGTGATGCGCGGTCACCCCCACCGTCCAGCCTTCGGCCGCCGTCACCTTCCGCCAGTCCGCGTCGCTCAGTCCCTCCAGCGTCGCGACCGCCTTCTCGATCTCCGCGTCGAAGCGATCCGCCAGTGCCGTGCTCCGGGTCCCCATGTGGTCCTCCTCACGCGTGATGCGCGGCGCAGGCGCACGCCGGCTCGTGATAGCGTCCCGTGGCTTCTACCATGCCGCCCTTGCCGTACATGTTCCGGGGCCGCACCCAGTCGGTCAGGCTCCGGAACGGCCCCTCTTCCATTCGACCCTTCGGCGTCACGTCGAGATAGCGATAGATGCCGAGGAACTCCTCGCCGCCGCGCGCGAAGGTGGAGTACGTGTGGAAGATCTGTCCGCGCGCGTCCCGGAAGAACACGCTGTCGCCGGAGAGATCCTCGATGGGGAGCGCCACGTGCTCGTAGTTGTAGAAGGCGCGGCCCGCCGCGATCTCCTCCGGCCTGAACGACACGTTGAAGTCGTAGTTGAAGTCGGACCGGTATGAGGACACCCACGGAAAGCGCCAGCCCATGCGCCGGCGAACGGCCTCGATCTCGTCGAGCGGCGCCCGCGCCACCGCGACATAGGACACGTCGTGGTTGTGCAGA
The DNA here is from genome assembly GCA_035281625.1 of Candidatus Methylomirabilota bacterium. Classification (GTDB taxonomy): domain Bacteria; phylum Methylomirabilota; class Methylomirabilia; order Rokubacteriales; family CSP1-6; genus DASRWT01. Next base: position 58,393 of record DATEDO010000028.1, on the reverse strand, counting down.
TGCTCGAGGAGACCGTCGATGTGATCCACCTCGAGCGAGCACCCCACGCATTGTGTCACCTGGCCCGGCCCCAGCATGAAGTGCTTCACGAAGAGCTGGCTCCGGCCGTCGAACAGGTCGGCCAGGGTCACCGTGCCCTGCCGCGAGTCGAAGACGTATTCCTTGTCCACGCGCACCCAGGGCAGCGCCTGGCGCTCGGCCGTCAGCCGGTCCCGCTGCCGCGTGAACTCCTTTTCTTTGGCCATCAGCGCCTTGCGGGCGCGTAGCCACTCCTCGCGCGAGACGACGTTCGGAGTGTCCATCGTGCCTCCCTCCACTGTGAAGTGCCTTCACCGGATGGACGAACGGCGCGAAGCGGTTTCGACATCTACGGACGCGGCCTCACGGGCCCTTCGCGAAATCGACGGTCAGCCAGCGCTCCGGACGCAGGCGCACCAGCATGTCGTCCCCGTGCTCCGATCGCGTCCGGGCGATATACTCATCGCCCCCCTGGGGACCCAGGTATCGGCGCGCGATGGGCCGGAGATCGCGCTCGAGATCCGCGGCGTCCCGGCCGACGACGGCGCCCTCCACGCTCGCGTACTTGTACGGCGGCGTCTCCGTCTGCGCGCAGAGACTGAGCCGGGCCGCCTGGGCGATCAGGCGCCCCTTGCGCGAGCCGCGGGCAGTCACGAACCGGAGATCGCCGCCCGGGTCGTACGCATACCAGACCGGCACGGTCAGGGGACCGCGCCCCGGCTCGGGTACGGCGAGGACGCCCACGTGAACCGCGGCCAGGAAGGCCTCGCGCTCCTGCTTGGTCATCGTGAATGACATGGCATCTCCAGGCAGCGCCACAGCCGATGAAGGGCCAGACCCGCACTCGGGTCGCTAGGCGCGTCCCTCGTAGGCCTTCTTGAGCTCCGGGATGGAGATCTTCTTCATCTGGAGCATCGCCTCCATCACGCGCTTGGCCTTGGCGGGGTCCTTGTCCTGCAGCATCTCCGGCAGCACGACGGGGGTGATCTGCCAGGACACGCCGAACTTGTCCCGCAGCCAGCCGCACTGCACCTCCTGGCCGCCGTCCGCGGTCAGGCGGCTCCAGAAGTGATCGACCTCCTCCTGGCTCTCGCAGTTCACGATGAGGGACATGGCCTCGGTGAACTTGAACATGGGCCCGCCGTTGAGCGCCATGAACTCGCGGCCCTCCAGCGTGAAGGTGACCGTCATGACCGAGCCCTTGGGCTGGCCAGAGGCCTTCGAGGCCGCCTCGTCATAGCGAGAGGTCTCGCCGATCCTGGAGTTCTTGAAGATCGACGTGTAGAAGCGGGCCGCCTCCTCGGCCTGGCCGTCGAACCAGAGACAAGTCGTGATCTTCTGCGTCACTTTCGCCATCGGGAGCGCCTCCTTGAACGCGGACATGGGGCCTTCTACCCTGTAGTCGAACGAACCACGGCCGGATCGACAGCCACATCGAGCTCATGACGTACCTCGTCCTTCGATACGTGCACCTGCTCGGCTTGACCCTCATGGGGGCCGGGCTGATCGGCGTCTGGTATGCGGACCTCCGCTCCCGGCAGGTCGGACCGCGGGACCTCCGCGTGTTCGCCGAGCTCGTCCGTCAGATCGCCGTCTTCTACGACGGCCTCGTGGTCCCCGGGGCGCTCCTCCTGCTCGGGTCCGGCATCTGGCTGATCGTCACCGTGCATGGCGGCTGGGCCTTCCTCGGCATGCCGTGGCTGGCCGGCATGGTCGGGCTCTTCGCGTTCGAGTTCATCGAGGGCAACACCATCACCCGGCGGTACTTCCTGCGACTTCGCCGACTCACGACCGCTGCGCTGGCGCCGGGAGCGGTCACCCTCGACCTCGAAACGGCTCGCCGCGAGCCCCTGCCCACCTTCACTCACTTCCTCGATCTGCCGATCCTCTTCGTGATCGTCGCCCTGGGCGCCATGAGACCGAACACCTGGGCGCTCTTCCTGGTGGGAACGGCGCTGGCGATCGTCACCGCGACCGTCCTCACGCTCGTGATTCCACGGATGTATCCGTTCACGACGACCCACAATCCGTGAGCCGGCGCGGGCGCGACGAGATTAGAATCGCCCGGTGCCCTGGTCCCCGCATGTCTTCCTCGCCCTTGGCAGCGCGCTCTTCTCCGCGGCGGCTTCCCTCCTGATCCAGCAGGGCCTTCGGCGCTCCAACTTCTACGCCGCCTTCTGGATCAACGTGGCGGTGGGAGTGGTGGGCCTCTGGTCCGCGGTGCTCCTCCTGATCCCCCCCGCCACCTGGAACTGGCGCACCGCTCACTACTTCCTCGCCTCGGGGCTGATCGGCACCGCCGGGGGGCGCCTCTTCCGGGTCCTCGCGATCGACAAGGTGGGCGCGCCGGTGGCCACGTCCATCCTCAACATGACCCCCTTGTTCGCCACCGTCTTCGCCGTCGCCATTCTCGGCGAGCGCGTGACATTGCCCATCATGGCGGGGACGCTGGTGATCGTCGCCGGCACCGTGCTGCTGTCACTCAGCGGGAAGTACGTGGGCTTCCCGCCGCGGCACCTGATCTACCCCCTGCTCGGCGCCTCCTGCTTCGGCGCGGTCCAGGTCATCCGGAAGCTCGGGCTCAGCCCCACCGGCCCCGTGTTCGACGCCGCCATCAACACCAGTGCGGGGCTGATCGCCGCCACCGCCTTCGTGCTCGCCACCGGCAACTGGGGCGCCCTTCGTTGCGACCGGCGGAGCCTCCTCTACCTGATCGGTGGGGGCGTGGCGGAGAACACCGGGGTGTTCCTCCTGATCGTGGCGCTCGGCTTCGGCGACGTGAGCGTGGTGACGCCGCTCATCGGGACGGCGCCGCTCTTCGTGCTGGCGCTGACCAGCGTCCTGCCGGGCGCGCGCCGGCCGATGGGCTGGCGCGTGGTGACGGGCTCGGTGCTCGTGGTGCTGGGCGTGTTTCTGCTGACGGGCGTGGGACGCCGGTAGTATTGCCTGTGAGGAGGCCGATGAGACCCGCGCGCACGCTCGCCACGCTGCTCGGCTTCGCGGCCGGCGTCTACGCCCTCGCCGTCCGGCCGCGCCTGCTCCGCTGGGGCGCCACCGACGAAGAGGTGGACGCCCCGTTCCCCGGCGCCGAGCTGATCCCCGGCGGCCGGCGCGGCGCCACCATGGCCGTGACGATCGACGCGCCCCCCGCGCGCGTGTGGCCATGGCTGGTCCAGATGGGCTGCGATCGCGCCGGCTGGTACAGCTGGGATCGCCTGGACAACGCCGGCCGACCGAGCGCGGACCACATCATTCCCGAATGGCAGACGCTGGGGGTGCGCGATCGGGTGGCGTGTACGCCGAGCGGCAGCGTCTGGTTCGAGGTGGCCGCGCTCGAGCCGGAGCGCTTCCTCGGCTTCCGCTCGCCCATCGACCTCAGCACTTGGCGCCCGTTCGACACGACCGGCCCGCGCCCGCGCTACTACGCCGACGGCCTGTGGGGCTTCCAGCTGACGCCGCTGCCCGGCGGGCGGACGCGGCTGATCGTGAGCGGCTACGGAGCCGCGCGGCCGCGGGCCTTCCAGACGCTCGCCGAGTGGCTCTTCTGGGAGCCCGCGCACTGGATCATGCAGGTGCGCCAGTTCGAGAATCTCAAGCGCCGCGCCGAGCGCTGAGCCGCGCCCGATCTGCGGCAGCCTGCCTGAGCGCGCTCGGGCGCTTCTCCCCAACCGAAAGCCGCCGCCGCGCAAGAACACAAGGAATATGCGCACCTGCGGGCATGGCACGCCGGTTGCCCCGCGCTCACTCAGTGCACGGCAACGCGTGCCGAAAAGGAGGACGGCGATGACGGCGTACACGTACGAGGGTGTCCTGGCGACATCCCAGCGAGTGAACTGGAAGATCGACGACATCATCGGGGACGACAAGCATCTGGATTTCGATCGTTCGTTCATGCCCGAGTCCCTGGCCGGTGTCCGCAAGCTCGATTTCCTCTCGCCGGACGAGCAGCGCACTCTGAACCAGATCCGCGGGCTCGGCTATCTCGTGATGTTCGGGCTCGTGGAGGAGTACATCCTGCCCTTCGTGCTGGACCACGCGCGGCCGCGGCTGGCCGGCGATGACTACCGCACGCGGGCGCTCATCCAGTTCGCGAGCGAGGAGGCCAAGCACATCCAGCTCTTCAAGCGCTTCCGCGAGGAATTCGACGCGGGCTTCGGCCACCACTGCGAGGTGATCGGGCCTCCCGAGGCGGTGGCGGCGAAGATCCTCTCCTACAGTCCCCTGGCGGTGGCGCTGCTCACGCTCCACATCGAGTGGTTCGTCCAGGCGCACTATCTGGACTCCATCAAGGACGACCAGGCCCTGGACCCGCAGTTCAAGAGCCTGCTCAAGCATCACTGGATGGAGGAGGCGCAGCACACCAAGCTGGACACGCTCATGGTCGAGGAGCTAGCCGCGGCGGCCGAGCCCGAAGACATCGCCAAGGCGGTGGACGAGTACCTCGAGATCGGCGCCTTCATCGACGGCGGCATGCAGCAGCAGGTGAAGATGGACCTCGACAGCTTCGAGCAGGCGACGGGCCACCGGCTGAACGCCGAGGAGCGCGAGCGCTTCTGCGAGGCGCAGCTCAAGGCCTTGCGGTGGACCTTCATCGGCTCGGGCATCACCCACCCGAACTTCCTGGCCACGGTGGGGAAGCTGAGCCCGCGGCTGCGGGAGAAGCTGGAGGCGGTGGGACCGGCGTTCTGCTGAGGCGCCTGGCCAGCGCGCAGACGGCGCCGGCTCGCACGCTCTCCCTCTCACGTGCGAGTCGGCGCCCGTTGTTCGCAGTTGACACGCTCCGGCCACCGGATCATCCTGGCGCGCAGCCTAAGCGGGACCAGGCGACCGGGTAAGGCCCAGGAGCGAGCGTGTCGACCATTCGCAGCGAGCTGGCGGGCGGGCTCACCGCCGCCATCCTGAGCATCTCGGTCAGCATCGGCTACGGGGTGCTCGCCTTCCACGCCCTCGGCGATCAGTACGTCTCCCACGCCATCCTCGCGGGCCTCTTCGGCGCGACCCTCGTACCGCTGGCCGCACTGGCGCTCGGCAACCGGAGCGCCACCATCTATGCGCCGCGCAGCATGATGGCCCTGCTCCTGAGCACGGTGGTACTCCAGACCATCATGCCCGCGACCGCCACGGGCGGCGGCTGGAGCGTGAGGCAAACACTCACCGTGCTGTTCCTCCTCATACTGCTGGCCGGCGTCTTCCAGGCACTGTTCGGCGCGCTCGGGGTCGGCACGCTCATCAAGTACATCCCGGCCCCGGTGATGGCCGGGTTCCAGAACGCGGTGGCCCTCCTCATCCTGGTTGCCCAGATCGGCACACTCACCGGCGTGCCGGCGGGTCTCTCCCCGGCGCGGCTCGGCGCCTATCTCGGGGCCGTACAGCCGCTCGGCCTGGCCATCGGCCTCGGCACGGCGCTCGTCATCTGGCGCATGCGACGGTGGTCCGCGCGGGTGCCGCCGGTGATCGCCGGGCTCGTCGCGGGAAGCGGCGCATACCACGCGCTCGACCTGCTCGGCTACGGAGGCGGCCTCGGGGGCGTGGTGGGCCCGATGCCCCAAGCGATCCCCACGCCGATCTATCTCGCCGGCTTCTTCTCGTTACCGGAACAGCCCGAGCTGTGGCCGGTCCTGCCCGCCCTCGTCGGCGCGGCGGTGAGCCTCGCGGTGGTGTCCTCGCTCGATCTCTTGCTCTGCGCGAAGACACTCGACGGCGTCACCGGCCGGAAGGCCGCCGGCAGCCAGGAGCTCCTCCGGCTCGGGCTCGCCAATGCGATGGCGGCGCCGTTTGGCAGCCTTCTGTCGGGCATCAATCTCGGTAGCAGCACGGCGAATCACCGCGCGGGCGGCCGCACGGCGCTGTCCGCGCTGGTCGCCGCGCTCACCGTGCTCGCCGCCGCCCTCTTCGCCGGGCCCGTCATCGCGCGGCTGCCGCGCGTCGTCATCGCGGGCACGCTGGTCATGGTCGCCGTCGAGCTGGCGGATCGCTGGAGCCTGCGCCTCCTCCGCGACTTGCTGCTGCGCCGCACCGCCGACTGGCGCATGCCCGCCATCGACCTCGTCGTGGTCGTGCTCGTGGCGACGGTGACGATCGCGCTCAACCTGATGGCCGCGGTGGCAGTGGGCGTCGTCCTCGCCGTCGCGTCCTTCTTGCTCCGCATGAGCCGGTCGGTGGTCCGCCGCAGCTACCGCGGCGACGTGGTGCGCTCCCATCGGACGCGCGCGCCCGCGCTCATGGAGGCCCTGACCCGCGAAGGCCGCCGCATCGTCGTGTTCGAGCTCGACGGCCCGCTCTTCTTCGGCACCGCCGAGGACCTGGCCAACCGTGTGGAAGCCATACTCCGGGACGACGTGTTGGTGGTGATCCTGGACCTCCGCCGGGTGAACGACGTCGACAGCACCGGCGGCCGCATCGTCGCGCAGGTGGCCGACCGCGTCCGGCGCGAGCGGAAGCACCTGCTCCTGAGCCACCCGGAGGCCCATCCGCGCGTGGCCCGCGCGCTGCGGGGATTCGGCGTGCACGCCGCCGTCGGCCGTGCCGCCGTGTTTCCCGACACCGACGCCGCCCTCGAGCATGCGGAGGATCTCCTCATCGAGGCGCTTCGCGTCCAAGCTGCGGGAGGCGATGAGCTTCCCGTCCGCCGGCTGCCCGCCTTCGAAGGCCTCACCGTCGAGGAGTGCGCCGTCGTGGAGGGCCTGCTCCTCCGCCGCACCTACCTGGCGGGCGAGGGCGTCATCAAGGAGGGCAATCAGGACCGCTCGCTCTTCCTCATCGCCAAGGGCACGGCCAGCGTGAGGATCGATCTGGGCGGGCCGAGCCGCTCCAAGCGCCTGGCAACCTTCTCCCCGGGCACGGTGTTCGGCGAGGTTGCGCTCCTCGACAAGCAGCCGCGCTCGGCCACCGTTACCGCGGACGAAGAGCTGGTGTGCTACGAGCTGTCGGAGGACAGCTTCGACGCGCTCACGAAGACCCACCCCCGCATCGCCATCCACTTGCTCATGAACATCGGTGCGGAGCTGAGCCGGCGGCTCCGGCGGTCCACCGCGACGGTGTCGCAGCTGGAGAGCTGAGCGGCACCTGCGAAGGAGGGAGCCATGGTCACCAGCGGAGAGACCATCGGTCTCGTGCAGGCCGCCAAGGCGTTGCGGCCCCGGATCCTGGCCGAGCGCGACCGCATCGAGGCCGCGCGTCGGCTGCCCGATGACCTCGTCCAGGAACTCACGCGGGGAGGCTTCTTTCGGATCTCGTTGCCAGCGGCCTATGGTGGCCTCGACCTTCCCCCGACGGGGGCGACGCAGGTCTTCGAGGAGCTCGCGCGGGCGGATGCCTCGGTCGCCTGGTGCGTGTGGAACGGCAATACGTACTGGACCACGGTCCGATGGCCGAAGGAGGTGGCCCACCGGCTCTTCGCCGACCCGAACACGGTCCTGGGGAACAGCACCCGCCCGAGCGGCCGGGCCGAGATCGTCGACGGGGGCTACCGGGTGACCGGACGATGGTCGCTGGTGAGCGGCTGCCAGTTCAGCGACTGGTTCATCCTACTCTGCGTGGTGCACGAGGCGGGCAAGCGGCGCCTCGGGCCGTCCGGGGCGCCCGAGCTGCGATTCGTGCTCTGCCCCGCCGGGGACTCCGAGATCGTGGACACCTGGCACGTGGGAGGGCTACGCGGAACCGGAAGCCATGACGTCGTGGTGCAGGACCGGTTCGTCCCGGCCGCGTATGCGTCGTCCTACTCCGACCCGCTCGTACTGACCGACCAGCGGTACACGCTCCCACACACCGCGCGTATCCTGCCCGGCCTGGGCGCCATCGCCCTCGGCATCGCGCGGACCGCGATCGACGCACTGATCGAGCTCGCCGGCGGGAAGCGCCAGGAGCGGACGAGCCAGCCGCTGAGCGAGGACCGCGGGGCCCAGACCCGGCTCTCCCAGGCGGAGGCGCTCGCGTGCTCGGCACGACTGTTCCTGTACGACACCGTCGAGAGGATATGGCAAGACGTGCTCGCGGGGCGCGAGGCCACGAACGAGGCCCGGGCGCGGCTGCGGTTGGCGAGCTGGCACGCGGTGACGAGCGCGTGCCAGGCGGTGGACCTCGTCTATCTCAGCGGCGGCGCAACATCGCTCTACGCGACGAGTCCACTCGAACGGGCCTTCCGCGACGTGCATGCCATCACGCAGCACATCGGCGTCCACCCCCGTGGGCTGGAGACGACCGGCCGCGTGTTCTTTGGGTTGGAGCCGGACATCCCGCTCTCGATGCTATGATGCCGAACGGCGGCGCGCCAGACGAAGCGGGGTCGGGCTAGACGAGGCGGATCACGTACAGCATGCTGCCGCTGTCCTTGCTCGAGAGGTAGCCGTCCGGGCTCGTCACGGTATCCGCCAGCGGCGTGGCGCTGGGACGCACCATGCGCTGCAGCCGGAATGGCGCGAAGTGTATCCGCGTGGCGCCGAGCACCTCGCATGCCGCCCCCGTCCACTGGTTCGTCGCCTCGATCACCATGAACGCGTGGCCGAGCGCCTGGTAACGCGCCGCCGTCGCGGCCACCAGCTCGAAGGCGTCAGCCGTCGGAAGCGCGTCCGACCGCGCGACCATGAAGTGATGGCCGACCTTCCCCGCGGGATGAGCGTCGCGGAATGCCGGGTACGCGACGGACAGCGCCTTCGTCGCCTCGACCTCCTGGGCGCCCAGGAGCTCGACAACCGGCTCCACGAAGGCGAAGACGGCGTCCAGGAACGGATCCCCGCGGCGGATGCGGGGCGGGGTGTCGAGCAGAGGCATCGTCTCGTTGATCGCCCCGCCGATGATCTCGCCGCTCCCGTCCAGGATGGCGAGTGACTGGGCCAGCGCGTCGGTGTGGACTTCGATGGCGGAGCGCGGACTGCTCGCGTCGGTGAACACGAGCAACCGGATGAACCAGTAGAGCAGGCGCTCCGGGCTCCACCGGCCGAAGGCGGACACGCCGAATGGATCCCGGTGAAGCGCGTCCTCCAGCCCCGCGGGGGGAAGCGTCGCCGGCCGGAGATGCCGACACTGCGGCTCCCGCTGGGCGAACGAGGCGGCCACGACCTCCGCCAAGCGCAGGACCTGCGCCGGCGTCAGCCGGCTGGCCGACACGGCGGTGTAGCGGAGGCTCCGATGCGGCCGGGCCCGCTCGAAATCCACGAGGGGCAGGCTCGCAGGCAGCCGCTGCACGCCGTGCTGGGCGAGATCCGCCGCGCCCGGGTAGGCGCAGTATGGCAACGGGCGCGGCTCGCCGATGGCCGGGTTCGTGACGGTGACGCTCCGATCGCGCATAGGCACGCAGAACAAAGCATCCGGGATGCCAACGGATGCGCGCACAGAAAGTGAGGCCCGGCGCGCATTTCGCCGAGCGTGGTGGCGGAGACCAGACGCCGCGTCGGGCGGCGCGCCGTGCGGTCGGGCGCGCTGTCGGCGCCACGGCGGCCCACCCAATCGCAGGAGGTCGACTCGGGTGGGCGGGCGATCGCGATCAGCGTGCCGAGAAGGGTCCCACGACCGGCCCCTTCCCGGCCACCGTCGTTCGCCGCAGCACCCGGCGGTACTTCGCGTAGTCGTAGGGGATGGCCCGGTGCAGCAGCACACGGTTGTCCCACATGACCAGGTCGTAGAGGCGCCAGCGGTGGTAGTAGCAGAAGCGCGCCTGGTCCGCCCACGCGCGCAGCCACTCGTGAAGCGTCTGGCCTTCCTCCAGCGTGCCGCCGCCGATCTCGCGTGCGGTGTTGCAGGTGAAGTAGAGCGACCGGCGGCCGTCCCGGTCGGGATGCACGCGGATCAGCGGATGTGTCACCGGCGGGAAGGCCTCGCGCTCGAGGGGCGAGGTCGGCGGCATCGTGGGCTCGAGCCGCCGGATGCCCTCGTAGCTGTGCACCTGGTGAAGCGGCTCGAGTCGGCGCTTCATATCCTCCGGTAGCGCCTCGTAGGCCTGCAGCATGTTCGCGAACCCCGTCTCCCCGCCCTCGGCCCCCTCCGGCAGCACCTCGATGCCGTAGAGGATGGACGCGAGCGACGGCTCGAAGCGGTAGGAGCTGTCGGTGTGCCAGCGCGCGTTGTTGCGCTGGAAGATGACGCGCGGGTCCTCCGCGGCCAGGTGCTCGCCCTCGGGCGAGACGTTCGCGACGTTGTAGACCTCGATCGTGCCCTTCGTCTTGTCCTTCTCGGGAAAGGCCTCGAGTGGCCCGAACTGGAGGGAGAACGCCATGAGCTGCGCATCGGTCAGGTGCTGGTCGCGGAAGCAGAGCATGTGGTGCGCCTGGAAGGCCTCGCGCACGCGCGCGATGGTCGCGGCATCGAGCGGCTGCGCGAGGTCGAGGCCGACGATCTCGGCGCCGAGGGCGGGGGAGAGACGATGGATGTCGAGATCCGTCAGGGCGCGGGCCATGGGGCATCCTCCCGGGTGGTGGCGCCCATTCTCTCACGCGCGGACAGACTACGCGCGGCGGCTCTCTCGGGACGGCGGTTCCATCGCGGACCCGGCCGCGGGCCGCGCCGCCACCCACGCCGCCACCGCCGAGCCCGCCACCGCGACGCAGGCAGCCGCGAATGCCAGCGTGTAGCTCCCGGTGACGTCGAACAGCCACCCGCCGAGAGAGGGGCCGATCGCGCCGCCGAGCCCGCCGCCCCCCTGCACCACGCCGAGGATGGCGCCCAGGCGCGGCCCAGCGAATGCGTCGGCGGGGATCGCGGCGAGCTGGGCGATGCGCATCCCGAAGCCGAATCCCGAGACCGTGTAGAGCGCGAGAAGGAAGAAGTCCTCGGGGCCACGCACCATGGCGAGGCAGCCGATGCCGAGTATCGCCACCACGGTGCCCAGCACGAACACCCAGCCGCGCCCCACTCGATCCGACAGCCAGCCGCCGAGGATATTGCCCGCCATCATGGAGGCGGCGCCGAAGGAGAAGAGCCACACCACGGCGCTCGGCGCGAAGCCACGGTCGACCGCGTGCGCGACCTGATGCGTCGCCATGATCTGGAAGCCGATGACGCCGAGCGCGGTCATGACGAAGGCGGCCCAGAGCCGCAGGCTTCCGAGCGCGCGGCGCAGCGTCCACGCGGGGCCGGGCGGCGGCGGCGCGGCAGCACGCGCGGGCGCCGGTCCGGTCGGCCGCGGTTCCGGCTCGGCCGGCTCGCGATAGACGAACGCCAGCGCCACCGTCGCGGCGGCGACGATGCCACCGAACGCCACCAGGGCCTGGCGCCAGCCGAGCGTCGCGATCAGCCACGCGACCACGGGGTAGAAGATCACCGCGCTGCCCGGCCCACCCGCGCTCAGCACGCCCATCGCCGTGCCCCGCGACCGCACGAACCACCGCGTCACGATCGTCGTCGATGGGATCAGCATTCCGGCGATGCCGGCGGCACCGAGCAGACCGAAGGCCAGATAGTACTGGGCCAGCGACGTCACCTGCCCCGTGAGCGCGAGCGCCAGTCCGAGGATCACCCCGCCGCCGATCACGACCACGCGCGTGCCCCAGCGGTCGGAGAGCCACCCGGCCACCGGCGCGAAGGCGACGAACCCGAGCCAGCTCAGCGAGTAGCCGAGCGCGGTCGGCCCGCGGCCCCACGCGAACTCCTCGAGCATCGCGACGTAGAAGAGCGCGAAGGTGGAGCGGGCGGCCCAGGCCAGCGCGTTGACGGCGGTCGACACGCCGACGATGGACCAGCGCCGCCACCCCCGGTCGGCCTGGCCCGCCGCGCCGGCCACGGCGGGCGCGCTCAGGGCTCGAGGATCAGGCAGGTGGTGGTGCCGTGCGCGAGCACGCGCCCCTCGGCGTCGGTCACGCGCCCTTCCGCCGTCCCCACGCGCCGGCCGCGGTTGATGACGCGGCCTTCCGCGCGGACCAGGCCCGTCTGCGGCGTGATCGGCCGCAGGAGCGAGACCTTGAACTCGAGCGTCGTCTGGTCCCAGCCCGCCTCGAGCGTCGAGTGCACGGCGAGCCCCATGCAGGAGTCGAGCAGCGTCGCGGCCAGACCCCCATGGACGCCGCCGGCGGGATTCAGATGCCTCCCGGTCGGCGTGGCGATGACGGCCACGCGGCCGTTCTCGGCCTCGACGATGTCGTAGCCGAGCGTCTCGGCCATGCTGTTCAAGGGCAGCGCGCCGGTGACGAGCCCCCGCACGAACTCGAGCCCGCTCATCGAGCGCCGCTGCTCATGGCTCACGATGCCATACCGCTTGCCGGCCGGACCGGGAGTCATGGTCGATCCCTCCACACCGCACGAGCTACCGAGCTACTCTTCGCACGGCCCCGCCACGTGGACGGTGCCGGCGACGAGCACCTCGCCCGGCACGCAGAAGCGCGGCACGAGGTTGCGCCCCTTGATGAACCCGCCCGCGCGCACGATCGGATCGCCGCGGTCCCGGGGAACCGCCACCTCGAAGTGGAGATGCCGGCCCGACGCGCAGCCGACCTCGCCCTCGTCCCCCAGATATCGGCCGGCCTCGATCATCTCGCCGGGCTGGAGCCTGGCCCGGCCGCGCGCCGAATCTTGCCGGACGTGCGAGTACTTGGTCCACTCGCCGTTCGGGTGCTCCACCCATATGTAGTTGTTGTCGCACGTTCGCGCGGTGCGCGAGTCCTGCCGCACCGAGAACTCGTCGACGACGTAGCGGACGATGCCCCTCGCGGCGGCCACGATCCGGTGCGTCCGGGCCTCGGCCCCGACGAGGTCGAGGCGGTCGGGCGGCTGATGCGTCCGGTGATCGCGGGTGACGCGAACGCGAGTGCCATCCTCGTAGGGGAGCCGGTAGACGCCGGCCGACGCTCCGTCGACCCCGCCGCGCAGCCCGGCGCAGCCCGTGAGGGTGACGAGGAGCGCGAGCAGGCCGGCGCCCAGCGGCGGAGTCTTCACTCGGGGGCGGTCAGCGCGGGCCCGAGCAGCGGCGTGGGTGCGAGCGACGTGCGGACGCGAATGATCGGGGAGCGCACCGCCGTATCCTAGCCGAAGGAAGGGCGCTCGGTCCCGGAAGAAGCACGGGCTCGAGGCGGCGCCACGATAGTCTCTATAGTTCACGTGGATTCGTCGCGGGGGGGAGGCTCCGCGTAACTCTTGCCTATTCGCGCCCAGCCCCCGCCCGTATCGATTACACGTCGGCGCCTGCGGCAGGTCACCTCGCCGGGGGTGGTGCCCCTGCCATCTTCGCGGAATCGGCAGGGAGTTGCACGCCGGCGACCGCCTCGAGAGGTCGGCTGGCACACGCCTTGCGCCGGGCGGGGGGATAGGCCCCGCCGCGGAGGGCCGCGGTGGAAATCGGCCATGGCCCGCACCATGCTCGAGGGGGAAGGGAGGACACCATGTACCGGAACATCCTGCTGGCCGCCGCCCTGCAGAACTGGGAGCACTATAGCGCCCACGCCCTGGCCGCCCGCGACGTGGCGGCCACCCTGGCCCGCCACGCCGAGCGGCTGCACGTGCTGACCGCGTACGAGAACGAGCCCGCCGTCCGGATCCCGTCCACCGTCCCCTCCGACATGGCGGCCAAGCTCCGCGAGCAGCAAGTCGATCAGACCGAGCGGGACGTGACCGAGAAAATGGACGATTACGTCGGCGCCCTGACGAGCCAGGGCATCGCCGTCAACCGGCTCATACGGATCGGCAGCCCGCGCCACCTGATCATCGACGTCGCGCAGGAGCTGGAGGCGGACCTCATCGTCATCGGCAGCCACAGCAAGCGCGGCTTTCTCGACATCGCGCTCGGCGGCACCGCCAAGCACGTGAGCGAGCACGCCCCCTGTCCGGTGGTGATGGTAGCGCCGAAAGCGAAGAAGTAGGCGGGCGTCAGGGCGACGCCACCACCACCCGGATCGGCGTCGGGTTGAACCCGTTGCAGGGGTTGCGCGTCTGCGGGCAATTCGACACGACCGCGAGCACGCGCGACTCCGCACGCAGCTCGACGTAGTCGCCCGGCTTCGAGCGGCCGTCCACGATGCCCATGGAGCCGTCCGGCTCCACGGGCACGTTCATGAAGAAGTTGATGTTGGCGACGATGTCCCTCTCGCCCAGGCCGTGGCGGCTGAGCGCGCGGAGGAAGTTCGCGTAGCAGCTCGGCGTGTCCGGCACGTTGTAGCGGAAGAGGTTGCTCGCGGCGCTGCAGCAGCCGCCGATGGTGTCGTGCCCGCCCCCCATCGTGTCGGCCACGATCGTGAAGAGCTTGGTCGCGCGCACCGAGTAGATGCCGTGGCCCGCCCCCAGATAGACGTTCTTGTTGTACTTCATGGTGTCTGCCGCGTTGTAGCGATCGGCGGGATCGTCGGCGTTGTAGCAGAGGAAGTCGACGGCCTGCTTCCCCTCGAGATCGACGATCCGGAGGGTTTGTCCGGGCGTCAGCACGCCCGACCAGTTGTCGTTGGGGGCGATGACCGAGTCCTGCAGGGTCCTTCCGTCCATGGGGGGCCTCCTTGGCGTGGCGGTCTGCGGGACATCCTAGCCCAGATTCGACGCCGCGAGGCCGGCGCCGGGGGAACCGCGACGGCATCGTTAATGCAGTCACTGGCCGGGAAGGGAGCCTGCGAGCACACTATCCACGACTATGATTCCCGAGGAAGAGCAGCAGAGCCGGCAGTACCTGCTCGCACGCTTCTGGGACTCGGCGCTGGGCTTCTGGCGCAGGAGCGGCGACCGCGCCGCCTGGCCACTGACCGTCCTGGTCGTGGCGATCTTGCTCGCGAATCTCGCCCTGCAATACCAGCTGAACCTCTGGCATCGGGGCATGTTCGATGCCCTCGACGGCCGCGACGGCGGCCGGGCGCTGCACCAGGCCCTGGTGTTCTTCCCGCTGATCGGCGCGATCGTGGGCGTGGCCGCGGCGCTCACGTACGCGAAGATGACCATCCAGCGCCGGTGGCGGACGTGGCTGAACGGGCACGTGCTGGATCAGTGGCTCACCGGCGGCCGCTACTATCAGCTCAACCTCGTGCCGGGCGATCACAGCAATCCGGAGTTCCGCGCGGCCGAGGACCTCCGGCTGAGCGTCGACGCCCCGGCCGACTTCGCGATCGGCATCTTCTCGGCGGTCGGCTCCGCGATCGTCTTCATCGGCGTGCTGTGGCACATCGGCGGCGACCTCGTCCTCCCCCTCGGCGGCGCGAGGCTCCGCATCCCCGGCTTCCTGGTGGTGGGGGCCATCGTGTATGCCGTGCTCGCCAGCGGCTCCATGCTCTTGATCGCCCGCGGCTTCATCCGGGCCTCCGAGAACAAGAACCAGGAGGAGGCGAGCTATCGCTACGTGCTCACCCGCCTCCGGGAGAACGGCGAGAGCATCGCGCTGCTGGGCGGCGAGCAGGAGGAGCGCGCCGGGCTGGACGGGGTGTTTGGCACCGTCCGCAGGCGATGGAAGGATCTGATGTGGCAGTACATGCGCACGACGGTCGTGTTCCAGTCGAGCGCCGGCCTCGCGCCGGTGATCCCGATCCTCCTCTGCGCCCCCAAGTACGTCGCGGGCACGATGAGCCTCGGCCAGGTCATGCAGGCCGTCTCCGCGTTCATGATCGTGCAGGCCGCCTTCAGCTGGCTGGTCGAGAACTATCCGCGGATCGCCGACTGGACCGCCTCCGCCTCGCGTCTGGCCTCGCTGCTCGTGTCCCTCGACCGGCTGGAACAGGCCGAAGAGGAGGGCGCCGCCGGCCGCGTCGTCCGCAATTCCGCCGAGGGGGGCGCGCTCCGCCTGCGGAACCTCTCGGTGACGCTGGCCGATGGCAGCGCGGTGGTGAACGAAGCCGACGTGGAGATCGGCCGCGGGGAGAAGGTGCTCGTGGTGGGCGAATCCGGCACGGGCAAGAGCACGCTCGTCCGGGCGATCGCCGGCCTCTGGCCCTGGGGCAGCGGCGAGATCGACATCGCGCCCGACGGCCTGTTCTTCATGCCGCAGGCGCCCTATGTGCCGCTGGGCACGCTGCGCCGGGCCGTCACCTACCCGCTGTCGCCCGATGACGTCGACGACACCTCGGTTCGCAAGACCGTCGAGGAAGTGGGCCTCGGGCACTTGCTCGACCGGCTCGACGAGGACGACAAGTGGGAGCACGGGCTCTCCGGCGGGGAAAAGCAGCGGCTGGCCTTTGCCCGGGTGCTGCTCCAGCGTCCCAACACCATCGTCATGGACGAGGCGACCGCCGCGCTCGATCCCCCGAGTCAGGAGCAGCTGATGCGGCTCCTGCTGGAGCGACTGCCCGACGCCACCGTCATCAGCGTCGGCCACCGGCCCGAGCTCGAGGCCTTTCACACCCGCAAGCTCGTGCTGGAGTATCGCGCGGAGGGCGCGCGCCTGGTCAAGGACGAATCCCTCCCGCGAACGTTCCGCCGGTCCGCGCGCCTCCTGTCGAAGCTGGCGCGGCAGAAGTCGCGCCGCCCGGACGCCGCCCGCTGACCATCACGGCGAGGTAGACTGACGGGGCCATGATCGAGCCCGATGCGCTCGCCCTCGCCCGGCAGATCCGCACCAAGGCCATCTCACCCGTCGCGGTGGTCGATGCCGTGCTGCGGCGCATCGAGGCGCTCCAGCCGACCGTGAACGCCTTCATCACCGTGACCGCCGACGAGGCCCGGGACGCGGCCCGCCGCGCCGAGACGGCAGTCATGGCAGGAGAAGAGCTCGGCCCGCTCCACGGCGTGCCGTTCTCGGTGAAGGATCTGCTCTTCACCAAGGGCACCCGGACGACGATGGGCTCGTTCATCTTCGCCGATCAGGTGCCGGCCGAAGACGCGGTGCCCGTTCGCCGGCTGCGGGAGGCCGGCGCCATCCTGATCGGCAAGACGACGACGCCCGAGTTCGGCCACAAGCCGCTGACCGACAGCCCGCTGTTCGGCGCCACGCGGAACCCGTGGGAACTCTCGCGCACGGCGGGCGGCTCGTCGGGCGGCGCGGCGGCGGCGGTCGCCACCGGCCAGGGCCCGCTGGCGCTCGGCACCGATGGCGGCGGCTCCATCCGCATCCCGGCCGCGTGCTGCGGCGTCGTCGGGCTCAAGCCGACGCTCGGCCGCGTCCCGCACATCCATCAGGCCGATCTCTTCTCGAGCACGTCCTATATCGGACCCATGGCGCGCACGGTCGCCGAGGTCGCCGCGTGCTTCGACGTGGTCGTGGGCTTCGATGCCGCGGATCCCTACTCGCGTCCGGAGCCGGCGGACGATCCCCGCGGCATCGAGGTGCGGGGCTTGCGGGTCGGGTGGCTTCCCCGGGTGGGCAACCGGCTCGTCGACGGCGAGGTGCTCGCCGCCTGCGAAGCGGCGGTGCGCCATCTCGAGAGCCGGGGCGCTCGGGTGGAGATGGTCGAGGAGGACTTCGCCGCGCTCGAAGAGGCCTTCCTCGTGGTCCTCCAGGGCGGGCTGGCCGGGCGCGTCGGCCCGCATATGGCGAAGTTCGGCGACAAGGTGGCGCCGAGCCTCAAGCAGACGGTCGAGGGCGGCGCGCGGTGGTCCGCCGTCGATTGGGCGAGGGCCGCCGGCCAGCGAACGGCCCTCTACCGCCGGGTCCACGCCCTCTTCCAGCGCTTCGACGTGCTCGTGTCGCCGACCATTTCGCGCCCGGCGCTCGCCGTCGATCACGATGCCTTCGCGCCGATCTCGATCGGCGGGGAGCCGGCCGGCTCGATCCGCGGCGCCTGGTATCCGTACTTGTGGCCCTTCAACCTCTCCGGCCATCCGGCGATCTCGCTGCCGTGCGGGTGGTCCTCGGATGGCCTGCCCATCGGGCTCCAGATCGTCGGTCCCTGGTACGCCGATCGCCGCGTGCTCGCGCTCGCCGAGCACCTCGAGCGCGAGCGCCCGTGCGCGCGCCCGATGCCCCTCCTCTGACCCCGCGCTCCGGAGGCGCCCCATGCCGCTCTCACCCAACGGATTCCCGGTGCTCCTCACCTTCGACATCGACGCGGAGACCATGTGGACGGCGCGCGACCCCAAGAACGCCGAGCGCCCCATCGTGATGAGCCAGGGCGCCTACGGGTGGAAGACGGGCATGCCGCGCATCCTGGACCTGCTCGGCCGCTACGGCCTCAAGGTCACGTTCTTCGTGCCCGGGCTCGTCATGGAGCAGCGGCCCGCGATGGTCGAGGAGATCCTCAAGCAGGGCCACGAGATCGCGCATCACTCGTGGTCGCACGCCTGGATCGTGAACCTCACGCTCGAGCAGGAGCGAGAGGAGATGGACAGGGGAATCGACATCATCCAGCGCATGACCGGCCGGAGGCCGGCGGGCTACCGCTCGCCGGCGGCAGAGTTCAGCCCACACACCCTGAAGATGCTCGCGGAGTATGGGTTCGGCTACTCGTCGAACTATTTCGACGACGACTCCCCTTATCTCCACACGATCGACGGCCGGGTCACCGACATCGTGGAGTTCCCCTTCGCATGGGTGCTCGACGATGCCCCGTTCTTCCAGTACTCGATCACGCTTCCCGGGCGCACCATGCAGGCGCCGTCCGCGGTCTTCGAGGCCTGGCGGCGGGAGTTCGACGTCCTCTATCGCGAGGACCGCTACTTCTGCCTCGCCATGCATCCCCAGATCATCGGCCGCCCGTCGCGCATCACGCTCCTCGAGGAGCTGATCCAGCACATCCTCGGCCATCCGCGGGTGTGGATGGCCCGCTGTGACGAGGTCGCCGACGCGCTCCGCCCGGCCCTGCGCGCGGAGGCCCGCGCGCCCGGCCGATGAGACTCGCCGGGCGGCGGGTACTCGTCACCGGGGCCGCGTCCGGCATCGGCCTCGCGACCGTCCACCTGTTTCTTCGTGAAGGGGCTCGGGTGGCGATGCTCGATCGGGACGGGGCGCGCTTGAAGGAGACGGCGATCGACGGCGCGGTGCCGCTCGTGTGCGACGTCGCCGACGAGCCCCAGGTGCGCGACGCGGTCGCCCGGGCCGCCGACGCCCTGGGCGGGCTCGACGGCGTCGTCAACAGCGCCGGCATCGATCTGATGCGCCCGTTCGAGCAGATGACGGCGGCGGAGTGGGCCCGGGTGCTGGCGGTGGACCTCACCGGGCCCATGCTCGTGTGCCATGCCGCGGTGCCGGCGATGAAGCAGGCCGGCCATGGGACCATCGTGAACATCGCGTCCGGCGCCGCCCTGCGGCCGCTCGAAGGCCGGACGGCCTACTGCGCCGCCAAGGCCGGCCTCGTCATGCTCGGCAAGACGCTCGCCGTGGACCTGGCGCCGTACCGCATCCGGGTCAATGCGATCTGTCCGGGCATCATCGACACGCCCCTCTTCCGCTCGTCATGGGAAGGCGCCGCCGACCCCGACGCCGAGCTGGCGCGCATTCTCGACCGCTACGTGATCAAGCGCCCGGGCCAGCCGGAGGAGATCGCCCAGGCCGCCCTCTATCTCACCAGCGACGAGTCCTCCTTCGTCACCGGCGCCGCGCTCGCCGTCGACGGCGGGCGGACCTTCCACTGAGCCCGGCCACTGAGTCTGGGCCACTGAGGGGCCGGCGGGTCAGATCATCCACCGGCCGCCGTCGATCAGGATCGACTGTCCGGTGATGTAGCGCGCGTCGTCGCTGGCCAGGAACGCGACCACACCCGCCACGTCCTCCGGCTCCGCCACGTACCCCATGGGCACGCTGGTCCGCACCTTGTCGATCACCTCCTTGGGGAGCCGATCGTGGGCGCGGGTGCGGATGGCGCCGGGGCAGACGGCGTTGACGTTCACGTGAAAGGGGGCCAGCTCGCGGGCGAGCGAGCGGGTGAAGCCGACCACCCCCATCTTGGCCGCCGCGTAGTCCACGAAGCCCACGTCGCCGTAGAACGCGGACTCCGTGGACATGTTCACGATGCGGCCGCTGCGGCGGGCACGCATCTCCTCCACGACCAGGCGGGTGGCGCGCATGGTGGTGAGGAGCGAGACCTCGATGACGAACCGCCACGTGTCTTCCACTGAAAGATGGAACTCGCTGGCGCGCTCGCGCGCGCTCTGACCCACGTTGTTGAAGAGGATGTCGATGCGCCCGACCGCCCCCCGAGCCGCCGCCACGGCGTCCCGGACGGCGGCGGCATCGGTCCAGTCCGCCACGATCGGCAGCGCCCGCCGGCCGGCCGCCTCGATGGCGCGCGCCGCCTCCCGCAAGGGCTCCGCCTCGCGGTCGATCACGACGAGATCGGCGCCCTCGCGGGCCAGGCGCAGCGCGCTCGCCCGGCCGATGCCGTTGGCCGCGCCGGTCACCATCGCGATCTTCCCGGCGAGCCGGCCTTCCCCGACAGATGCCATGAGCGCCCCCCTCAGACGAACCGGTGGAAGCCGATCCAGCGCTCGGCGGCGGCGAGACCCAGGCCGGTGAGCACGATCAGCATGGTGGAGATGGCGGCGATGGACGGGTCCACCCCGTACTCGATGGCGGTGAAGATCTTCACGGGCAGCGTCATCTGGCCCGCGCCCAGGAGGAAGATCGACACCGGCACATTGTCGAACGACACGATGAACGAGAAGAGCGCGCCGGCGGCGATGCCGGGGCGGATGAGCGGCAGGGTAACGGTGAAGAAGGCGACCGGCCCGCTGGCCCCGAGGACGCGCGCAGCGCTCTCGAGCTCGGGATCGATGCCCTGGAGGCTCGCCATCACCGCCCGCACGACATAGGGCACGGTGATCACCATGTGGGCGAGGGCGAGGCCGATCAGCGTGCCGTTCATGTGGACCAGCGCGTAGAACTGCAGCAGCGCGACGCCCACGACCACGCCCGGGAAGATGAGCGGCGCGTTCAGCAGCGCCGAGACGACGGCGCCGCCGGGCACGCGGCGGCGCAGCAAGGCGTAGGACGCCGCCACGCCCACGGCGAGGGATCCCCCCGTGGCGACCAGGGCCAGGCCCATGCTGAAGACGATGGCGTGGATGTAGTCGGGATCGCCCAGCACCGCGCCAAACCAGCGCAGCGTCAGCCCCTTCGGCGGCACGGTGAGGTAGGACGTGCGGCTGAACGACGCCAGCGCGACCACGATCACGGGGAGCATCAGGTAGGCGAAGACCAGCGTCACCCACGCCCGGAGCAGCCATCGCCGCACCCGGGCCGCCGTCACGCGCGGGCTCCGGTCCGGCGCGCGAGGACGCCGGAGAGGAAGACGAGGGCCAGCACCATCAGCGTGAGCAGCAGCGCCGCCGCCGAGCCGGCCGGCCAGTTCAGCCGCTGGAGGAACTCGTCGAAGATGAGCGTGGACATCACCTGGTAGGTCGGCCCGCCGAGGAGACGCGGGGTGACCAGGGCGCTGATGGTGAGGACGAACACCAGGATGGAGCCGGAGAGGATGCCGGGCATCGAGAGCGGAAGGGTCACGCGCAGGAAGGTGCCGCCCCACGAGGCGCCGAGCACGCGGGCGGCGTCCTCCACGTCACGCGGGATGTTCTGGATGGGGCCGATGAGCACCAGCACCATGAACGGCAGGAAGATGTGGGTCAGCGCGATCATGAGGCCGGCGAAGTTGAACAGGAGCTTCAGGGGCTCGTTCACGACCCCCAGCGTCTGGAGGGCCTGGTTCACGAGACCGTTCTGCGCGAGCAAGGCGATCCACCCGAACGTGCGCACGACGAGGTTCAGATACAAGGGGAAGACGACCAGGAGGGTCAGCCAGTTGCGCCACCGCGACCGGGTGCGCGCGAGGAAGAAGGCCAGCGGATAGCCGATCACGAGCGTAGCAAGGGTGACGGTAAACCCGAGTGAAAGAGTCCGGCCGATGATCTCGAGGTAGTACGAGTCCGTCACCAGCCGGGTGTAGTACGCGGTGGTGAATCCGCCGGTGATGCCCACCAGGGGCACGTACGGGCGGAAGCTGGTCGGCACCAGCATGCCGACCGGGAACACGAAGGCGACGAGGAGCAGCAGTATCGCGGGGAGCAGGAGGCCCACGCCGCGCCCGCCCTTCATGGCGCGTCCCCGCCGTGGCGCTGGCCCTCGGCGAGGATCACGACGTCGTCCGGGCCCCAGGCCGCGACCACGGGAGCTCCGCGCGCGAACGGCAGCGACGCGCCGGGGGCGGCCACCTCGAGCTCGCGCCCGTCAGCCAGCTGCACGACATAGTGATGCGCGTGCCCCGCGAAGGCGTGAAAGACCACCTTGGCCGGGAAGCGATTGGCGTGGGCGACGTCGGCGTCGGAGGCCTCGAGGCCGATATTCTCCTGGCGGATCGCCACCTGCACCCGCTGGCCGGGCTGAAGTCCCGGGCGCGGCGCGGCCACGACCGACAGCCCACCTTCCATCGCGACGACGAGGCCACTCGCCTCGACCCTGGCGACCGTGCCCGCGAAGAAGTTCGCGCGCCCGAGAAAGCGCGCCACGAACGGCGTGGCCGGGCGACGATACACCTCCTCCGGCCGGCCGATCTGCTCCACGCGCCCCGCCTCCATGACCACCACGCGGTCGGAGAGGATCAGGGCCTCCGCCTGATCGTGGGTGACGAAGATCATCGTGGTGCCGAGCCGCTCCTGCAGCCGCTTGAGCTCCACGCGCATCTCGTCGCGGAGCAGGGCATCGAGATTGGAGAGCGGCTCGTCGAGCAGCAGCACGCGGGGCTCGGTGACGAGCGCGCGAGCGAGGGCGACGCGCTGCTGCTGGCCGCCGGAGAGCTCGCGCGGATGCCGCGCGCCCAGCGGGCCCAGCCGCACCAGCTCCAGCATCCGCTCCACGCGCGGGCGCAGCTCCGCCTCCGCCACCCCCCGCCGGCGGAGGCCGAAGGCGACGTTCTCGAATACCGTCATGTGCGGGAACAGCGCGTAGGACTGGAAGACCAGCCCGAGGTTCCGGCGATGGACCGGCACCGCCGTGATGTCCTCCCCGGCCAGCACGATCTGCCCCGCGTCCGGCTCCACGAGGCCGGCCACCATGCGGAGCACCGTGCTCTTGCCGCAGCCGGACGGCCCCAGGAGGGAGAGGAACTCGCCGGGGGCGGCGTCGAGGGAGACATCCGCCACGGCGACGACGGCGCCGAACGCCTTGCGGAGCCCGGAGACCCGGAGCGCCGGCGCGGCGCCGCTCACTGCCGGCGCCGCGGCCCCGGCGAGGCGGGGCTCACCGCGCGATCTCGCGCCCCCAGCGCTCCGACCACTCGGGGAACTTCCGCGCCACGAAGTCGGTGTCGGGGAAGTACATGCGCTGGACGAGATCGCCGTAGGGCACGAGCTTCGCCAGATCGGCCGGGAGCTGCACCTTCTTGTTGGTGGGGCCGGCGAACTGCGACTGCGCGAAGCAGAGCTGGCCCTCCGGCGCGAGGAGGGTGGCGATGTACTTCTGCGCCAGCTCGCGCTTCTGGCTGGCCTTGGGCACGGACACGGTGGGCACGATGCCGATCGCGCCCTCCTTGGGATACGCCGCGGCTACCGGCACGCCCTTCGCCGCGGCGGCGCCGGTGCGGTCCGTGTACCACACGGCCACCGCGATGTCGCCCCGCTCGAACAGCGGGATGATCTGGTCGGGCTGCGTGTACATCATCTGGACGTTCGGCTTCAGCCGCTTGATCGCCTCGAAGCCGGGGTCGATGTTCTCGATCGAGCCCCCGTTCAGCCGCGCCGCCGCCATCAGGAACTGCTGGCCCGAGGTCCCGGAGATGTCGGGGATGGAGAGCTTGCCCTTCCATTCGGGCTTCCAGAGGTCGGCCCACGAGGTGGGCGGCGTCTTCACCAGGTTCGTGTTGTAGGTGATGACGGTGCCGGCGAACATCATCGACACCCAGTAGCCGTCCTTGTCCTTCGACGCGTCGTAGAGATCCCCCCAGCCGGCGATCTTGGCGGGCTCGAGCGGCTGGAGCAGGCCCTCGGCCTTCACCTGCTTGACGATCTGGCTGTCCATGTACGCGACGTCGAACTCCGCGCGCGCGCCCGCCGCGCGCATCTTGGCCGCGGTCTGGACCGAGCTGCCGAGCACGTACTTCACGGTCGCCCCGGTCGCCTTCTCGAAGGCGGTGGCGTGGCACTTCTTCGAATTCTCGACGAACGTGCCGCCGAAGGTCGCCACCACCAGCTCCTGGGCGGCGGCCGGTGACACGAGGCCGGCGGTGAGCAGGCACATCAGCGAGATAGTCGAGGTGCATCGACGTAGGGTCATGAGGGGTGGCTCCTTCCGGGCGTGTGGGTGGCGCGATTATACCCGACGCTTGACGCCATCGCGCCTGCGGAGGAGGATGACACCGCGTTGCGGGATCCCGCAGGTCACGTCAGTTCACCGGCACGAAAGCCCTGGAGGGCGGCATGGCGGACCGTACCGATTACCCGATCCATTTTCCGCACGGGCAGACCCGGCGGGCATTCCTCGAAGCGGGCGCCCTCGCCCTGGTGGGGCTCGGGGCGCCGCCGCTCGTCCTGCCTGCCGCCGCTCAGACGCCCAAGCGCGGCGGCACGCTGGTCATCGCCGCCGACGTCAGCCCGCCGGGCCTCGACCCGGCGAAGTCGGCGGCCGCCCACAGCTGGATGATCTCGGAGCACGTCTACGGAAACCTCCTGCGTCGCGACCCCAAGATGAACATCGTGGGCGACCTGGCCGAGTCCTGGCAGGCGGTCAACGACACGACGTTCGTCTTCCGGCTCCGCAAGGGTGTCACGTGGCATCATGGGCGCGACCTCGTGGCCGCGGACGTGAAGTACTCGTTCGAGCGCATGCTCGACGAGAAGACGGCGTCGCCCTGGCGCTCCAACTGGCAGATCATCGACAAGATCGAGACGCCGGATCCGTCCACCGTCCGCTTCGTCCTCAAGCGGCCGTTCGCCCCGTTCTTCTCGTACCTCGCCACGCCCCACTACTCGGCCATCGTCCCGCGCGACATCGTGGAGAAGGAAGGCGACCTCCAGAAGACCGCCTCCGGCACCGGGCCCTTCATGCTCGACCGATTCGTGCCCGACAACACCGTGGTCCTCAAGCGCAACCCGAAGTACTACGAATCGGGCCTGCCCTATCTCGACGGCATCGAGTACCGCATCATCCCGGACGAGGCCGCCCGCGTGGCCGCGCTGCGCGCGGGCACCGTCCACTACCTCTGGTCCGTCGATCCCCTCATCGACCGGCAGGTCCAGGGCGCCCCCGGCGTCACCCTCCGTGAGCCGGACGGCTACTGTGCCCAGCACGGCATGGCCTTCAACCAGACCAAGCCGCCCTTCAACGACGTGCGGGTCCGGCGGGCGGTCAGCCTCGGAATCAACAGGAAGGAGATCATCGCCAGCGTCCTCCGCGGGCGCGGGGGCATCTCGACCAAGATTCCGCCCTGCGACGCGCCGTTCGGCTACGCCGGCGACGAGAAGGGCCTGCCCTACTACGCCAACGACCCGGCGCAGGCCAAGCGTCTCCTCGGCGAGGCCGGCCTCGCCAACGGCCTCGACACGACGCTCGAGGTGTCGCCCCGCTTCCCCCAGACCATCCGGACGGCGGAGGTCATGAAGGAGCAGCTGGCCGCCGCGGGCATCCGCGTGACGCTCAAGCAGACGGAATGGGGCGCGACGCTGAAGAACTTCGTCCGCACCGAGTACGAGGGGATGAGCATGATCCCCCTCGTGTGGCAGCCCGACCCCGATGCCCATGCCTACGACATCTTTCACAGCGGGTCGAACATCAACCTCGGCAAGTTCAAGGATGCCAAGGTCGACGAGCTCCTCGAGCAGGGGCGGACGACGCTGGACCGGGAGAAGCGGGTCACGATCTACCGCGACCTCCAGCGTCACATGGCGGATCAGGCCTACCTGATCTTCCCCTACGCCTCGGGCGCCACGGAAGTGCTCCGCGACGCCGTGAAGGGCTACATCTCCATTCCCGGGGCGCAGCCGGGAAGCCGGAGCCGGCACTTCTTCAAGCAGACGTGGCTCGCCTGACGGGCGGCGCCGGCCGGCGGTGAGGGCATGACCGCCTACGTCGGCAAGCGCCTCCTGCTCCTGATCCCCACGCTCTTCGGCGTGTCGGTGCTCACCTTCCTGCTCATTCACCTGATCCCCGGCGACCTCGTGACCATTCTCCTCGGGATCACCGCGAGCCAGAACGAGCAGACGCGCCAGGCGCTGATCCACGCGCTCCACCTCGACCAGCCGCTCGCGGTGCAGTACGTCTTCTGGCTGGGCGACGTCCTGCGGGGTAACCTCGGCCATTCCCTCGTCACGGGGTTCTCCGTCCGCGACGAGCTCCTGCGGAGCTACCCCGTGACCCTTCAGCTCGCGCTGATGGCGATGATCATCGCGCTCGGCGTCGGCATTCCGCTGGGCGTGCTGGCGGCGATGCGGGCGGGGCGCACCGTCGATGCCTCCACGCGGCTCTTCTCCCTGCTCTTCATCTCGGCGCCCGCCTTCTTCATCGGGACGGTGGTGATCATCGCGGGGGCGCGCTATGCGCCCTGGCTCCACACGCTGGGCCACGTGCCGTTCAGCGAGAGCCCCGGCCGGAGCCTCCTCGCCATGCTGCCGGCGGCGGCCTCGCTCGGGCTCGCCATCTCGGCGATCATCGCCCGCTTCACGCGGAGCAGCATGCTGGATGTGCTGGGACAGGACTACGTGCGTACCGCCCGCGCCAAGGGCGTGGCCGGCCGCGGCGTCGTCTTCAAGCACGCGCTCCGGAACGCGCTGATCCCCGTCGTGGCCATGGCCGGCACCCAGTTCGTGTACCTCATCGGCGGCGCGGTGATCATCGAGGAGGTCTTCGCGCTGCCCGGCATGGGGCGCCTGGTCGTGAACGCGATCTACCAGCGGGACTACACGACGATCCAGGGCGCGGTGCTGCTCCTGACCTCGGGCGCCGTGCTCGTGAACCTCGCGCTCGATCTCCTTTACCACGTGATCGACCGCCGGATCCTGTACGCGTGAGCCGCCTGCCCCGGGCGCTGCGCAGCGGATCGCTCCTCGCGGGCGGGCTCCTCGTCGCCGGCCTGGTGGTGGCGGCGCTGGCCGCGCCGTGGCTGGCGCCCCATGCGCCGACCGCGATCTTCCCGGGCGCGGAGATCGCGCCGCCCGGCCCGAAGTTCTTGCTCGGCACCGACGAGGTGGGCCGCGACATCCTGAGCCGCGTTCTCTACGGGGCCCGCGTGTCGCTCGGCGTGGCCATTCCATCCGTGGCGCTCGCCGTGCTCGTCGGCACCACGCTGGGGGTGGGCCTCGGCTACTGGGGCGGCGCGCCGGATCTCCTCGCCATGCGCCTCTTCGACGTGCTCTTCGCCTTCCCGCCGATCCTGCTCGCCATCGCCCTGGTCGCGGCCCTCGGCCCCAGCGCCGTCAATCTGGTCCTCACCATCGCGGTGCTGACGCTCCCCCAGTTCGCCGTGCTCGCCCGGAGCGCCACGCTGGCGCTCAAGCCCCAGGAATTCGTCCAGGCCGCGCGCGCGCTCGGGGCGTCCCACCCGCGCATCCTCGGCAGGCACGTCCTGCCCAACGTCACGCCCATGCTTGCGGTCCAGGCGAGCCTGAGCCTCTCGATCGTCATCCTCGTGGAGGCGGCGCTGAGCTTTCTCGGCCTGGGCACGCAGCCGCCCGCGCCGAGCTGGGGCAGCATGCTCAGCCGCGGCCGCCAGTACATGACCATCGCCCCGTGGCTGGTACTGGCGCCGGGGCTGGCCATCATGCTCGCCGTGCTCGGCTTCAACCTGCTCGGTGACGCCCAGCGCGACTTGCTCGATCCCCGCCGGGCGGCGGCGGGGCGGAGGATCTCATGAGCGCACCCGTCAAGATCGCAGCGATCCAGGCGCGCCCCCAGTCCGACCTCTTCGACGACATGTGGAACGGCGGCGACATTCCCCACGCCCTCGCCTTGCTCGAGACCGCGGCCCGCGCGGGCGCCACGTGCATCGCCTTCCCCGAGCTCTATCCGCGCGTCGGCGAGGAGGAGATCCGCGCGGCGGCGCGGCGCCTGGGCGTCTACGTCGTGGCCGGGCTCATCGAGGGCACGCGCGCCCGCTGGTACAACACCTCCACGGTGATCGGTCCCGACGGCCGGATCCTCGCCCGGCAGCCGAAGTGCTACCCCACGCAGGGCGAGATCGACAACGGCGTGCTCACCGGCAAGGGCTACCACGTCCTCGAGACCGACATCGGCCGCCTCGGCATCGTGATCTGCGCCGACTTCGCCTTCTTCGCCGAGGGGGCCGACGCCCTCGTGGAACAGGGCGCCGACATCATCTTCAACCCGTCGTGGTGGTTCGCCCTCGGCGAGGCCTATCCCGCCACCGTCATCGGCCGCCACATGCAGTACGGCAAGCCCGTGATCGGCGTCGACATCGCGGCGTGCTCGCTCCGCCTGCGCGGTGCCGATGGGCAGTCGGTGGAGCGGTTCCCCCGCGCCGGCGGCTACAGCACGGTCTGCGTGCCGCCGCCCATCACCTCGCTCGCCGAGCTCGCCGAATGGTTCAGGACCAAGCGCGGCGGCACCAACTCCGCGCAGGGCTTCATCCAGAGCCTGGGCGAGGAGGAGGGGATTCTCTACGCCGACGTGGACGTCGAGGCGGTGCGGCGGTTTCCCGGGTACTTCTACCGCGCCTCGAATCCCTGACGGCGGCCGACGGCCTGCGGGGCGGCCCGGTCGGGCAGGCTGCCGCTCCCGGCCGGGCGTCGCGCTTGGTCCGGCCGTCTGCGCCGGTTTCCCCGCTCGCAGAATCGCGGACATTCGCGCTTCGCCCGGGCTGGCACCGGGGATGCGTCGAGCGAAACGCGGGAGGGCACCCCGATGGCACCCATCAGGCTCCGGGCCCGGACGCTCGCTTCCCTGCTCCTCGTCGGCCTCGTCGCCGGCTGTGCGGTTCCCCCCAACCCCGTCCCGCCCGTCG
Organism: Candidatus Methylomirabilota bacterium; assembly: GCA_035281625.1. Lineage (GTDB taxonomy): Bacteria > Methylomirabilota > Methylomirabilia > Rokubacteriales > CSP1-6 > DASRWT01. Next base: position 29,675 of record DATEDO010000028.1, on the reverse strand, counting down.
AACCGTTCGTCAAGATGGACGAGAGCCAGCTCGCCCCCGGACGGGTTCCCGACCATCTCCGCGAGCGGCCTCGCGAGGTCGTCCGCGTGCGCTTCGCCCGCGTCGACTCGGCGGCGCTGGCGCGGGCGCTGAGCGCCCGGGCGGGTCGGCCCGTGTCGGTGCGCCTCTTCGACGACGTCGCCGTCAGCCTCACGACCGAGAGCGTGACGCGCAAGGACGGCCGTTTCGACGCATGGACGGGTCGTCCGGCGGCCAAGATCTACGGGCGCGGCCATATCACCTTCGCCCCACCCACCGCGTTCGGCGTCATCCAGTCGGACACCCGCGTCTTCGAGATCCTGCCGGTGTACGACGACGTCGTGCGCATCACGGAGTACGACCAGGCGCGGTATCCCAAGGAAGGGCGCCCCATCCCCAAGCGGGAGCGCGCGGCGCCGAAGGAGCCGCCGGCGGCGCCCCCCGCCCGTCCCGACACCGCCGAGCGCGCCCAGCTCAAGGTGCTGGTGCTCCTGCCGCTCCCCTCCTACGCCTTCATCTGCAGCGGCAACTTCTTCCCCTTCGGCAACCTCCTCCCGCTCGTGGCCAACGCGTTCGAGGACAATCTCAACGACGTCTTCGCGGGGTTGGAGCCCACCGGGGTGACGGCAACGGTCGTCGTCGAGTGCCTGTCCCGGACCCCCGCCGGCGGCGACCTGATTGCCGACCTCCACTGGGTGGATAGCGATGCGACCGTGGCCGCGCTCCGCGACCGGCACCAGGCCGATCTGGTGAGCCTCATCATCCCGTCGGGGGACTTCTGCGGCCGCGGCTACGAGAATTATCCGGTCGAGGCGGGCGATGCTCCGCTCGGCTTCAGCGTCGTCAAGGCGAGCTGCGCGCTCGGCAACTTCTCCTTCGCGCACGAGCTCGGACACAACATCGGGATGCGCCACGACCGTGCCGCCGATGACGCCTTCGCGTCCGAGACGTGCAACTACGGCCACATCTTCCCGGTGCGCGCCCTCGGGTTCGACCTCACCGTCCGGAGCGTGATGGCCTACGACGACGCCTGCGACGGCTGCCCGCGTATCGGCGTCTACTCGAGCCCGCGGACGGTCAACCTCCTGGGCATCATCACGGTCGGGCCGATGGGCGTGCCGTGCGACGCGCCCGCCGACGACAAGGGGCGCTTCACGCGCGCCAACAACCGGCAGCAGCTGATCGACGCGGCGCCGGTCGTGGCCGGATTCAGATAAGGGCCGCCGAGGAGTCGGCCGCCGGGGTGCCGGCCCTCAGTCCTGGAAGCCGATCAGGCGCCAGGTCGAACCCTGCCGCCGGGCGACCTCGGGCTCCTTCTGCCACGAGAGCACGCTGACCCAGCCGACGATGGGCAGGCGGCCATTGACCTCACCCGTCGTGTAGATCCACGCATCGCCATCGACCAGGTGCACCTGATCGACCTGGACGCGCGCCTGCACCGCGTCGTAGAGCGAGTAGATCGCCAGCAGCTGCTCGCGCAGCGCCGGCTTGGTGTTGCCGGCGCTGCGGTAGTTCTCGGCCACGTACCCCAGCACCCCGTTCGTGTCCCGCGCCACGAAGCGGGCGCGCGCCTGCTCGACCAGCGCACCCAGCTCGCGGACGGTCTCGGGTGGCGCCTGCACCGCGGGGCGGGGGGAGGTGGACTGGGCATTCAATCCGTCATTCGCCCAGAGCCCAAGCAGCATGACCGTCGCCACGCCGATCAGCCGCCATCGCATGCGGTCGGCGCCTACATCGTCAGGACGGCGCGGAATTCCGCTTTCCCACTCAGCATCCGCGCGTAGGCTTCGCCCGCCTTCTCCAGCGGATACCGCTCGATCATCGGGCGCACGCCCGTCAGCTCCGCGAACCGCAGCGTGTCCTCGGAGTCGGTCGGAACCCCCGACGCCCAGCCCTGGAGGCTCTTGTTGCCGAAGATCAATTGCGGCGGCGTCACCTCGATCGGGTCGGCCGAGGCGCCGACGACCATCATCCGACCGTTCGCTCCGAGGCCGTCGATCAGCGCCGACATCGCCTTCGCGCTCGGCGCCGTGGCGAGGATGGCCCGGGCCCCGCCGAGCTTGTTCAGCTCCTGCGCCGCGTTGGTCGCGACGCTGTCGATGTAGAGGCTCGCGCCGAGCTTCTTGGCGAGCGCGGCGTTCTGGGGCCCACGCCCGATGGCGGCGACCCGGAAGCCCATCTTGTGCGCGAACTGTATCCCGAGATGGCCGAGGCCTCCGATCCCCTGGATGGCGACGAGATCGCTCGGCCGCGCGCCGCTGTGTCGCAGGGCGTTGAACGTCGTGATCCCCGCGCAGAGCAGCGGCGCCGCCTCGGCCGGGTCGAGCGACTCCGGCATGCGCGCGACCGCTTCGACCGGCGCCACCATGTACTCCGCGTAGCCGCCGTCGTGGCTGATCCCGGTGATCCTCGAGCTCGCGCAGTTCACAAAGTCGCCGCGCCGGCACGCCAGGCAGGTGCCGTCCTGACCGCCGTGCCAGCCGACACCGACGCGCTGGCCCTGCGGCCACTGCGCCACGCCGGGGCCGGCGGCGTCGATGACCCCGGCGACCTCGTGACCCGGTACCCGCGGGTAGACGAGCCCCGGCAACCCGCCGTCCTTGACGAAGACGTCGCTGTGGCAGACGCCGCAGGCCTGAACCCGAATCCGGACCTGCCCCGGCCCCGGCTCGGGAACGTCCCGCTCGACGATCTCGAAGTCCGCCCCGGCCTTGGGGATCTGCGCCACCTTCATCCTGGGCATCGCTGGCCTCCTTCCGTCGCATCCACGGTAAGCCCGCCGTCAACGGGAGCCTACAACCAGTCTCATCCTATAGACTGACACCCAGGGGTCTCGCCCGATGACGCCTTACGAGCAGCTTCTCGACGACCTCGCCGCCGAGCACGCGGCGCTCGACGGCGTGCTCGCGCGCATGACCGACGCGCAGTGGGATCTGCCGAGCCATTCCCCCGGATGGCTCGTGCGCGATCAGGTCACGCACCTGGCCCACGTCGACGAGGCCGCGGCGCTCGCCATCACCGATGCCGAGCGCTTTCGCAGGGAGGCCGTCGCCGCGCGCGCGGCCGTAGACCGCGCGGCGTACGAAGGGCGGTATCTCGACCGCGGCCGCGCGATGCGGCCCGCCGCGCTGCGCGCCTGGTGGCGCGAGGCCGCCGCGAAGCTCATCGCCGCCGCGCGTCCGCTCGATCCGAAAGCGCGCCTACCGTGGTACGGCCCCGACATGGGCGCGGCGATGTTCGTCACCGCGCGGCTGATGGAGCACTGGTCGCACGGCCTGGACGTCGTGGACGTCGTGGGCATCCCTCGGCCCGATACCGACCGGCTGCGGCACGTCGTATTCCTCGGCGTGCGCACGCGCGAGTTCTCGTACGTGGCTCGCGGCCTCACCCCGGACGCGACGCCCGTCTATGTCGAGCTCACCGCACCCTCGGGGGCGACGTGGGCCTACGGCGACCCCACCGCCGAGAACCGCATCACCGGCAGCGCGAGCGGTTTCTGCCGCGTCGTCACGCAACGCCGCAACGTCGCCGACACGGATCTCCGGATCACCGGGCCCGCGGCGCAGGACTGGATGCGCGTCGCCCAGGCGTTTGCCGGCCCACCGGGCGAGGGGCGCCGGCCGGGACAGTTTCCGAAGGACCGCATCCAAGAGGGGTGATGCGGGACCGGAGCCCTGCGTACCCCCCGCTTCGCGACTACGCGGCGATCGGCGACGGCCGTACCGTCGCCTTGGTCGCGCGGGACGGCTCGATCGACTGGCTCTGCCTGCCCGACCTCGACTCCCCGAGCGTGTTCGCCGGCATCCTCGACGCCCAGCGGGGTGGCCAGTTCACCCTCCGTCCCCGAGAGCGTCACGAGGCGCGCCGGCGCTACCTGCCGGACACCAATGTGCTGGAGACGACATTCTCCACCCCGACCGGCGTGGTCCGCGTGACCGACGCTCTGACGCTGCCCGGTGTCGCCCTCGGCCCGGCGCGCGAGCTGGTCCGCCGCGTGGAAGGCCTCGCCGGGTCTGTCGCCATGACCTGGCGGGTCGAGCCGCGCTTCGGCTACGGCTCGGCGCCGATGCGCCTGGAATGCCGGCGCCCGTACCCCGTGGCCACGAGCGGAAGCGACGCCCTGGCGGTCTGCGCATGGGACGCGGGCTGGGGGCGCTGCGACGAGGCCGGCGTGTCGGCCGAGTTCGAGCTCCGCGAAGGCGGCCGGGCCACCCTCGCGATGGTCACCGCGCATGGCGAGCCGCTCGTCTTCCCGGGCCGCGCCCAGGCGGAGGCGCGTCTCACCGCCACCGTCGACTTCTGGCAACGGTGGGCGGCCGACCTCACCTACACCGGCCCGTGGCGCGACGCCGTCGTGCGGAGCGCGCTGGCGCTGAAGCTCCTCGTGTTCGCGCCCTCCGGCGCGGTGGCGGCGGCGCCCACGACGTCGCTGCCGGAAGCGATCGGGGGCGAGCGGAACTGGGACTATCGCTATTCGTGGATCCGCGACTCGTCGTTCGCGCTCGAGGCCCTGCTCCAGCTGGGGAAATGGGTCGAGGCTCGGGCGTTCTTCTGGTGGTTCATGCACGCGACGCGGCTCACCCTGCCGCGGCTCCAGGTCTTGTATCGCCTCGACGGCGGGGCGGACACCGCCGAGCGGACGCTGGCGCTCGATGGCTATCGCGGGTCCCGCCCCGTTCGGATCGGCAATGGCGCGGCGGGGCAGCTTCAGCTCGACACGTACGGGGAGCTGCTCGACGCGGCCTTCGTGTACGCGCGAGCAGGGCACCAGCTCGGCCGGGACACGGCATACGATCTCGCGAGCCTCGCAGACTTCGTGTGCCGGCACTGGCGGGAGCCCGACTCCGGCATCTGGGAAGTGCGGGCGGCGCCCCGCCATCATACGCAGTCCAAGGTCATGTGCTGGGTCGCGCTCGACCGCGCGGTGCGCATGGTCCAGAAGGGATGGCTTCCGGGCCAGCACGCCGAGCGCTGGACCAGCGAGGCGGCCACCATCCGCCGCTTCATCGACGACCACTGCTGGTCCGCGGCGAAGCAGAGCTACGTCTGGTATGCCGGCAGCGACGACCTGGACGCGAGCCTCCTGCTCATGGCGATCATGCGGTATGACCCGCCCGAATCCCCCCGGCTGCGGAGCACGGTGGAAGCGGTCCGGCGGGAGCTGGCGTCGGGCCCGTTGCTGTACCGCTATGCGGGCGACGACGGCATCACCGGCGGCGAAGGCGCGTTCGTCTGCTGCGCCTTCTGGCTCGCGGAGGCCCTGGCCATCATCGGCCGGCGCGACGAGGCGGCGGCGCTGTTCGAGGAGCTCCTCCGCCTCGCGAACGACCTCGGCCTCTACGCGGAAGAAATCGCCCCGGACACGCACGCCTTCCTGGGCAACTTCCCGCAAGGGCTCGTGCACCTCGCCCTGATCAGCGCCGCGATGGCGATGGCCGAGCCGTGAGCGTCTGGAGCGCCCTGGCCGGGGGGTTCACGGGCACCCTCGTCCTGACCATCGTGCTGGCGGGAGCAAGCTACCTCCGCCTGACTCGCATGGACCTTCCCTTCCTGCTCGGTACCGCGTGGACCGACAATCGATCGCGCGCGCGGGCCGCCGGCTACGCCTTGCACTTCGTCTTCGGGCTGCTCTTCTCCCTCGCCTACTACGCGGCCTTCCTGGCGCTGGGCCGCTCGGGCTGGGCGCTCGGCGCCGCGTTCGGCCTCGTCCATGCCCTGTTCGCGGGCACGACCCTCGTCAACGTGCTCCTGCCGCTGGTCCACCCGAGAATGGGCACGCCGATGAGCGCCGCCGGCTCTGCCCCGCTCCTCGAGTCTCCCGGCTTCCTGCTGCTCAACTACGGCCGGGCGACGCCGGCGGTGACCATCCTGGCGCATCTCGCCTACGGAGCCATTGTCGGCGCGTTCGCACGGGGCGGCCCCGGGTGACGGCCGCCCTCGCCGATTCCCCGGCCGACCTGGGGAGCGGGCGCGACACCGTGGGGATCGCCCGCCTCACCGGGGCGGGGCCTTCGAGCACACGCTCTCGCAAGATCCACGAGTTCCCGAACGCCTTCGCCTGGCATTCGAGTTGCTGGATGACGTGTAGGAGTCAGACGTCAGCCGGGGAGGGCATATGGCCAAGCGCATTCTCGTTCCGCTCGACGGATCGACCACGGCCGAGGCCGTGCTTTCGCTCATCGGAGAGCTGGCGCGTGGAGCCGGGGCCGAGGTCAAGCTGCTCCACGTAGCGCCCATGCCCGAAAACCAATACGGCAAGGACGGCTACCTCATCGCCTACGCCGACCAGGAGATGGCGCGGCTGGAAGCCCAACACCGGGACTATCTCGCCAGCGTGGAGGTTTGCCTCGCCAATGTCCCGGTCGAGCGCGCCGTGCGCTTTGGCGACCCCGTGGAGGAGATCCTGCAGGAGTCCGAGCAGTGGGGCGCCGACCTGATCGCGGTGACGACGGCGGGCCGCAGCGGCCTGGGACGGGTCGTGCTCGGCAGCGTGGCCGAGCAGGTGTTCCGCAAGGCCGTGCGGCCGGTCGTCCTCTACCACGGCCCCGCTAGATCTTGACGGACCGCGGCGCCCCGCCCGGCCGGCGAGGCGCCGGTCCTGGCCGCGCCCGGACCTGGTTCGTTCCCAACAGCGTGCGGCACGCGGTTCCATCCGACCTCCGGATGGACTATCGTACCCGGATGCAGCGCTTGGCTCTCGAGTGCCCGAATCGGAGCGGCGCCTGACATGGCGATCCCGCGCGGCATCATCGCGGGCCTCGTCGCCGGTGCGGTGGGCGCCGGTGCGATGAGCCTCGTCCACAAAGGCCTCACGGCAATCACTTCGGAGAGTCGGCCCCCGACGGCCGCCGCGGAGCTAGAGCAGGAAGACGACGCGACGGTGAAGGTCGCGGATGGCATCACGCGCCTGCTCCTTCAACGCCCCCTGCCGGACGACAAGAAGCCGCTCGCCGGCAGCATCGTCCACTATGCCTTCGGCGCGAGCGTCGGCGCGCTTTACGGCGGACTGGCCACGATCATGCCGCGTGTCACCTTCGCGCTCGGATTGCCGTTCGGCGTCGCCGTCTGGCTCGGCGCGCACGTGATCATGGTGCCCGCCCTCGGACTCGCCCAGCCACCAACCCGGCAGCCGCCGCTCAAGGAGGCGCAGGAACTCCTGCTGCATCTGGTCTACGGCGCGGTCACGGAGCTGGGGCGTCGACTCATCCGCAAGGCGCTATAACCGGATGGCAGTGTTTCTCGGCGGAGTCCTCTTCGCCGTCGTCGTCGTGCTGGCCCTGGTCGTGTGGTCGATCCGCCGGCACCGGGACCCGGACCTGCACATCGAGTGCGACGCGAGCATCGATCAGCTGGTCCCCACCCTCGCCGGTCTCACGCTCGGGACGGCGGTCGCCGGCAACTCGGCGGAGGTGCTCGAGAACGGTGCCTTCTTCGATGCGCTGATCGCCCGCATCCGCGCCGCGCGCGAATCCGTGCACTTCGAGACGTTCCTCTGGAAGGAAGGGGCCCTCGGTCGCCGGGTCGCCGATGCCCTCATCGACCGCGCGCGGGCGCGCGTGCGGGTCCGGGTCCTGCTGGACGCCGAAGGCTCCCGCGCCGCCGGCGCGCGCGTCGTGCAGCAGATGCGCGACGCGGGCTGCCGCGTGGTGTTCTTTCACGAGCGGCGGATTCGCAACATCGGCGTGTTCAACGATCGCGACCACCGCAAGCTCGTGGTCATCGACGGGCGCGAGGCGTTCGTGGGCGGCCACTGCATCGTGGACCAGTGGCTGGGCAATGCCGAGGACGGCAAGCACGTGGCCGACGTCAGCCTCCACCTGCACGGGCCGATCGTGCACACCGTGCAAAGCGCCTTCAGCGAGAACTGGGCCGGCGAGACGGGCGAGCTCTTCGTGGGGGACGACGTCTTCCCGGCCCTGGCGCCGGCGGGCGACCTCATGATGCACGCGGTGTTCGCCAAGCCCGAGAACTCGGCGCCCGCGGTGAAGATCCTCCACCACACCGCGATCTGCCTGGCGCGCCGGCGCATCTGGATCCAGAATCCCTACTTCATCCCGGAGCCCGACGCCATCGACGCCTTCGGCGCGGCGGTGGCTCGCGGGGTGGACGTGCGCGTGCTGATGCCGTCGACCAGCGGCTCGGACAACCCGATGGTGCAGCACGCCGGCCACCGCAATTTCGAGAAGCTCCTGCGGTGCGGCGTGCGCCTGTTCGAATACCCGCACACCCTGCTGCACCAGAAGGTCATGACCGTCGACGGGGTCTGGAGCGCCATCGGCTCGAGCAACTTCGACGACCGCTCCTTCGAGACGAACGACGAGCTCACCCTCTCCATCCTGGACGAGGCGCTCGCGCGCCGGTTCGACGCGATCTTCGAGAAGTACGTCGCGCGGGCGACCGAGATCCAGCTCGAGCGCTGGCGCAAGCGCGCCCTGTCGCACAAGCTCACGGACCACTTCTTCTATGCGCTGAACGAGCTGCTCTGACGCTGTAGGGAATCCGTCAGAACGTCGCCACTCCGGTCCTCCTGGCCCCGGCAACACGTCATGTCCAGCTCCGGGGGCGGCCGCAAGCTCACGGCGCGGCAGTGTAGGGGGGCGGATAACTCGCATAGCCGCGTCCGAAGGTCGGATGCCCCTTGAAGGCGCCGGTCGTCGGGAACGTGATGCCGAGGTGCTTCCGGTAGAACTCCAGCATGTGTCCACACTTGGTCAGGTTGACATGCATCACGGTCGGCACGAACGAGTAGGGGCTCGGGTCGTCCTTCTTGTCCTCATCGGGCACCGCATACGTGCCGGGCAGCGCCGCGTACACCGTCCGCCGGCACGCCTTGGCGAGGCGGGCGGCGTACGTCTTGCCGATGAGTTTCTTCAGCTGCGCCACCTCCGCCGCAACGGGCTTGCCCGCCTTCGCCTTGCCCTGGGCCGCGACGATCAGGCTCGCGGCCTCGTCGTCCTTGGCGTCCTCGGCGTCCCGGTTGCCGCCCCAGATCGTGAGCGTGGCGCCGAGGGTGAAGCCGGCCGGGAACTGCGCCACGTAACGCGGGCCGAAGATGTGGCGCAGGTCCGGATGCGGATTGAAGTCGCTGGCGCGGCCGTCCTTGTCGTGCCGCTTCCATGGGGCGAGGAGGGTGTTCACGATGATGGGGCCGTCCTTCCACGCATGACCCACGAAGTGCACTTCACGGATCATCCCCGCCACCGACTTCGAGATCGCCCAGTAGACATCCAAGATTGAGAGGCTGTTCTCGTGCACGCTGCCCCCGATGAGTGCCTTATACTCCTTTGTCGGGACGTCCGCGTCGGGGCTGCCCGTCCGATGGCGGGCGAGTTCGTGGAGGCCGTGGTAATAGCGCTGGTGCTGCTGATCGCTCGGGACGCCGGGCGGACCCGGCTTCAACGTCAGGGTTCCGTGAACGTCGTAGCGGTAATTCGTCAGCACCAAGGGGTCAAGGCGAAGCCATATCGAGCCGCTCTGCGGCGCGCGCCGGAAGATCATGATCTTTCCGGACAGGAAGTCGAAGAACACGACCCGATCGATTCGAGTGGTGGCGCTGTTGGCGAACGCCCAGCGCGCGTAATTCTTCGCCCGATTGAAGTACGTGGGGTGCTGCGCCGGCACCTGCACACTCCGCTGCCTTGGCATCGGGTAGTTGACGCCCGCGATGATCAGCGCGTCACCGCGGTTGCCCCGCACCGCCTCATCGATCTCGCGGGGTGTCGCCTTGTCGATGCCTGGTCTCATGGAGTCGGCGATTTTCGGGCGCGTCAGCCCCCCCAGCCCTCTCGGTCCCTTGATCTGATTGATCGGCACGGCACGGGCCTCCCGATCAGACCTGCCGGCCGGTCGTCGGGTCGTACGCGACCTCCACCGGCACGATCTGATCCGTCGGTAGCACCTCCACCCACTGGTCGAACACCTCGAACGCCTCCGTCCCTGGCATCGCGCGGAAGCCGCCCTGGAGCGGGTAGAACCCGTGCTCGTAGACCTTCTCGATCGGTGTCGAGGACACGCGGTTGTCGTCGTTGATCTCATCGCTCGGATACCGGCCGACCTGCAGCGCCGCCTCGTGCTTCTCCGCGACCACGTCGCAGAGGTGGTTGATCGCATCGCGGATCGTGACGACGGAGCCCGCGTGGGGGATCTGGGCGAGCTCGTCCGCCGGCGCCACGTAGGCGTCGCCGAGGCCGTCGGTGCCTTCCACGTGCAGACGCTGGAGCCAGTTGATCGCGGCCCGCTCCTTGCCGGGCCGGATGGGAAGGACCGCTTTCACCCACGGGGCGTTGAGGAACGCGTTGCGCAGGTTGTCGCCGTCCAGCTGGAGCAGCCAGCCGAGAGACGCGCCGAGCGGCGCCGGCGCCGACTCCTCGGTGATGTAGTAGCTGTCCGTCCGGCTCTCCCCACCCCAGCTCACCCGGTCCATGGAGGCGATCTGGGTGTCGCCGAGAAGGCCAGGTAGGCCCGTGGCGACCTTGCCCAACGCGTCACCCGGCAAGCCGCTGACCACCTTGCTCAGCGCCTCCGACTTCACCTGGGTGTAGATGCTGGTGGACTGCGATCGCATTACCTTCTTCACCCCGTCCGTGGCCGGCTCGGTCGCTGGCACCGGGAGGGGCTCCGGCACCGGCATCGGCGACGGCTCCCGGATACCGCCGAGCGCCTGGTGGCTCCGATGGAGCCGCGGGCGCCACCACTCGGGCCCCGTGAAGTACAGCATCTTGTCCACGTCGAAGATGGCATTCAGCAGCTCGGCGACGGCGTGCCGCGTGCGGTCGTCCGGCATGGGCAGGTCCTTCGTCAGCATCTCCTGGACGAGCGCCCGGTAGACCACGATGCGCTCCTCCTCCCGGAGCTCATCGAACGGTCGCGGGGTCACGCTGCCGGCCTTGTTGATGCGATCCCGCGCGGCGTCGACGAACGCCCGCTGGAAGGCCAGACGGGTCTGTTCGTTGAACCGATCGACGTTCGCCTTGTTCTGTGCGTTGATGGCCGTCACCGTGTCGGCCGTCGGGCGCCAGGTCACCTTGGCTTTTACCCGCAGCGGCGACACGTTCCGGAAGTTGACGTGGTCCACGTGGACGCCGAACCGGATCCGCCCCGGCTGCTCCTCGACGAGCGTGAGGATGCTGAGCCGGATGTCGTTTCCGCCGTAGTCGAACTGGATGGAGCTACCATACTGGTAGCCCGCCTGGTCGCACGCGGCGACGAAGCCCGAGAAGTTCGACTCGATCTTCTCCTCCTTGTCCTCGTTGACGTCCTCGGTGACGTACTCCTTGCCGTCCTCGTAGATCTCGTCCATGTCCTCGTTCGGGTCGGTGTCCTGGGTCCTCGGCACGAAGGGGATCTCGATGTCGTGCTCGGTGACGATGGTGCCCGGCATCGGAACGGCCTCGGGCGGCGGCACACTCCCGACGTCCGGCTCCTTGGCGAGGTGCACCAGCTTGGCGACGCCGAGCTGTCGTCCCGGGTCGTCGACGTAGGTCTGCCAGCAGAGATAGGTGCCGATGTCCTGCACCTGCACGCCGACCTGACGCATCTTGCGCCGCATCTCGTAGTTGATGAGCTGCTGGGTCGTGTTGGCGAGGATGTATCGCTTGCTCGAGGTGTCGGTGGCCTCGGTCACGACCTTGAACGTGGTCTTCACGTTCTTCCGGATCTCGGTCGAGAGTTTCTCGGTCTGCTGGCGCATGCGCCGGTGCGTGGTCTCGCGCGCCTTCGCCTGGGTGCCGGCCATGCTGAAGCCGGCGGTGGCGCTCGCGCTACCGCCGATCCAGGCCTGATTGGCCGTGGTGCTCACGCCGAACATCGTGGCGGACCGATTGTCTTCCTTGACGGCGTCGGCGATCTCGTCCCTCTCCGTCGTCGTCTCCTCCGTCTTGAGGAGGGTCTCCACCTGGGTCTCGGTCGTGCGCTCGACGCGCGTCCGCCGCGTGCTGATCTCCACCAGCTCGACGCTGGCGCCCGGGCTCAGCCACACGTGCCCGACCGGTGGCCCCAGGAACGTATCGAACTCGAAGAAGTACTGGCGGAACAGGTGCACGATGCCGATCGGCGACATCGAGACGCGCTCGATGTCCCGGAAGGGGTCGAGCCACTCGAGCGGGTCCTGGTACCGGAGGACCTGCAGCAGGCGGCCCAGGTGCTCGTCCGGCTTGTAGAAGATCCGCTTCAGCGCGTCGAGCTGGTTGTTGGCTTTGAGGTACAGCAGGAAGCCCGCGACGGCGGACTCGCGGTTCAGCTGGGCCGCCACCTGCTCGTTGAGGCCGTCGTCCGTCCGGGCGCCCGTCCCGCGGGGTTCCTGGCTTCCGCGCGCCACCGCGGTGTGGTGCCAGCGCGTGACCTCGGGCACGACGGTCGTCCGCAGCGTATCCTGGATGCGCTCGGGCCGGATCGCGTCATTCCAGACCGTGTCCTTGTAGTCCTCGAGTGGGGGCAGGCTTCGGGCGACGCTTTCCAGGACGAAGCTGCCCCCGAGGAGCTGGTCGGCCGCGCGGAGCTCGGCGGGCTCGAGCCGCCGGATCGCCTCGAGCGAGCGCCGGTCGTCGAGGCTGAACTCGAACCGGCCTTTGAACCGGCCATACAGCGACCCGAATACGCGGGCGAGGTCGCCACGGAAGCCCTTCTCGATGCGCCCCTGGATCCGTCGCGACCGCCATCCGAGCATGGGCTGGTACACGCCGAAGATCTCGCTCGCATAGGGAAGGATGTCGCGGTACTGGGAGAGATCGCGAACGCGTCGCATGAGTGGCCCTCCTTGTCCGACCCTGCCGGGGCGGCAGGGCATTGGCCCAGGGAAGGAAAGAACAGGTGACCTGTCGTCTTCGTCACCGCCGAGGGCCGGCGAGAGGCACTATGCGTTCAACTCGGGCGTAGACGGAATAGGGGCCCTCGTGTGACGGTACACCCCCTCTCGGCACCCCCTTCCGCGCGCCGGTTATCGCGTCCGTCACCTACAGCGCGGACAACCGCCGTGTCAAGGGATTTTCCGCCGCCGATCACGGGGGGGCGCGAGCCGAGCGAGGTCGCAAGTCTCTATGAGTGTCCGTCATTCCGAAGAGGCCCGCCGATTCGGTACGCTGGAGGAGGGAGGAGGTACGGGATGGCGCGGTGCTCGCGGTGAGAATCGTCGCCCACGTGGACATGGACGCCTTCTACGCCGCCGTCGAGGCGCAGCGGAATCCCGCCCTCCGCGACCGGCCCCTCGTCGTCGGCGCCGATCCCAAGGAGGGCCGCGGCCGCGGCGTCGTGACCGCCGCGAGCTACGCGGCCCGACGGTACGGCATCCGCTCGGCGTTGCCGATCTCCCGCGCGTGGCGCCTGGCCGAGGCGGCGCGGCGCCGGGGCGAGCCCGAGACGATCTTCGTCCGTGACGATCACGCGCTCTATCGAGAGGTCTCGACGCGGATCATGACGATCCTCGCCGCCGCCGGCGACGCATTCCAGAAGACCAGCGTCGACGAGGCCTATCTCGAGCTCTCGTCGCTCGGCAGCTTCGAGGCCGCGGTCGATCGCGCGCGCTGGCTCAAGGCGGAGATCGTGCGGCGGGAGGGGCTCACCGCGTCGGTGGGTCTCGGTCCCAACAAGCTCGTCGCCAAGATCGCCTCCGATTTCCGGAAACCCGACGGGCTCGTCGTCGTGCGACCGGATGAGGTCCAGTCGTTTCTCGATCCCTTGCGGATCCGCGTCATCCCGGGCATCGGGCCCAAGACCGAGCAGTTCCTGCACGAGCGTCACATCCGCACCATCGCCGATCTCAGGATGCGCGAGCGGGCGGAGCTCGAGGAGTGGCTCGGGCGCGCGGGCGCCGACCTCCACGCCAAGGCGCGCGGGTTTTCGGAGAGCGCGGTGTCGAACGAGCGCGAGCGCAAGTCCGTCGGCGAGCAGGAGACGTTCGAGGTCGATACATTAGACGCGACGTTCGTCCTCGAGCGCGCCCGCGCGCTGGCCCACACGGTGTGGAGCCGGCTCGAAGGCCACGGCTTCCGTGGGTGCCGGACCGTCACGGTGACCGTCCGCTTCGAGAATTTCACCACGCTCGTGCGCTCGCGCACCGGCGCCGAGGCGTGTGCGAGCGAGGAGACCCTGAGCGCGGCCGCGCTGGAGCTCCTCCTGCCATTCCTCGACGAGCGAGAGAATCCGCGCCGCCGCAAGCTTCGCCTCATCGGCGTCCGGGCAGAGAAGCTCTCCCGCTGAGGGGCGCCGCCGCCACGACCCGCTCCGCGGCGTCCTCCTCAGGCGGCCGCCTCCTTGACACCGTCCGCGCCGGCCGCGCAGTATCCGGATCAGGGGCTATCTCCCTCCGCGCACCGACGGTGCGCACCCACCCAGCCCCGTCGAGCTCGTGTGACTCGGAGCACAAGGAGGACACACATGGCGACCATCAAAGAGGTTCAGGCGAGCATGCACGAGCCGGAGCATCGCATCCGGTTCCGGCCCCAGGATCCGGCCTGGGAATTCGTCACCGTGAGCGGACACGTGAGCATCAACGAGCTGCAGGTCTGGGGCACCGACGATGACGTCTGGGACGAGTACGAGGTCCACATGTGGATCGGCCCCTGGTGGAAGGGCGTCAGCAATGTGGTCCCCTCGGTTTCGATCGACCACTACGACAACCCCAACGCCGATGAGGACGACTGGCAGGGCTTCTACATCAAGAACCTCGTCTGGGCCACCGACGGCCAAGGCGCGCCCTCCGGTTCCAACGAGGTGCGCGTTCGCCTCGAGTTCATCGTCGGTATTCGGGGCGAGAACGGCTACATCCGCGGCCTGGGATACCGCGCGACGATGGCCGGCCGGAGGCTGGGCGAGGGAGGCGTCAACGAGCCAGGACCTGTCTTTCAAGGACCGTAGCGGATCGGGGCGGGCGCGTCATCGCGGCAAGAGCGCGGCGTACCGCAGGCGGGCGAGCTCGAGGATCTCCAGGATGGTCGCGGGGTGCGTCCGCCCCGAGGCGCGCGCGCCCCGGATGAACTCGTGCCCGGAGTGCAGATACGGGTTGGGATTGGCCTCGATCAGGTAGACCGTGTCCTGCGCGAGGCGGAAGTCGATGCGGGCGTAGTCGCGCAGGCCCAGCGCCTGGAACGCCGCCAGCGCGTAACGCTGCATGGTCTCGAGCACGGGCTTGGGCAGCTTCGGGAGGCGGATCTTGCTGCCACGGTAGGCGCGCGACCCCTCGTTCCACTTCACCTCGGTGCCGGCGATCCGCGGCGTGCCCTTCGGCAGATGGGACAGATCCAGCTCGACGGCCGGCAGCGCCTCGGGCGGCGCGTTGCCGAGGACGCCCATGTAGATCTCGCGCCCCTCGATGTACTGCTCGATGAGGATCGGGCTGTTGAACTCCGCGGTGAGCGCGTCGATCCGCTCCATGAGCTCCTTGATGTTGCCGGCGAGGGCGTCGAAGCCGATGCCGATGGAGCCGTCCTCGCGCAGGGGCTTCACGATGACGGGAAACTCGACGTCGTGCGCGTCGAAGTCGAGGCGCCCCCGCCAGAACACGGCGAACTTCGGGCTGACGACGTTGTGAAAGGCCAGGATCTTCTTGGCGACGGCCTTGTCCATGGCGAGGGTGAGCCCCCGCGGGCCCGAGCCCGTGTACCGGAGCCCGAGGAGGTCGTAGTAGGCCGCCACGTGCGGCTCCTTGCTGTTGTCGTCGCCGAACGACTCCACCAGATTGAAGACCAGATCCGGCTTCTGCTGGGTGAGCGCGCGCAGACACTCGGGCGTGCCGTCGATGGCGATGCCCGACACCTCGTGGCCGGCCCCGCGGAGGACGTGGGCGACCTCCTGCACGTCGGTTTTGGGCGCCGGCCGGCGGCCCTTGGGCGGCTCGACCGACTCGTCGGCGGCGTGCGCGACGACGACTTTCATGGGCGGCCGGCGGCCACCCGCGTCCGGGCGCGCGTGGGCCGGCGCGCGCGGGGCACGAAGCTGCCGTGGGTGAGGAAGTTCATGGCCAGCGTGGTCGCGTAGGTGGTCAGCTCGACGAGCGTCGCGGGCTCCGAGCCGGCCGGGACGGCGAGGTGGAGGCGCTCGGTGGTCTCCACGATGCGGTCGACGAGCGCCCGCACGACGCTCCGGCGGACCCCCGTCCAGTACTCGACCTTGTTGATGAGCCCCGCCCGGTGCTCGCGCACGAACTCCGCCGCCGGCCGCAGGCCCTTGCGGCGGCGCACGAAGAGATCGGTGAGATCGTGGTCGAGGGCGACGTCGATCAGCGGCGCTTCGCGCTGCTGCGCCCGGAAGAACTCCTCCACCGTCATGTTCATCTCTTCCACCGTGATGTCGGTGGAGGCCAGCCGCACCACGGGCTCGGTGTCGCCCAGCTTGCGCGCCATGCGATCGACGTAGCGCAGCTTCTCCATGGCGGGCCACCCCCGGTAGCGCTGCCGCCACCGCGAGCGGGGCGTGAGCCATACCGCGAACGTCTCGGCGAAGTCCTCGTCGGGGTGCTTCTGCGCGTACCAGCCTTCCATGTGCCGCACGAAGCCCCGATGGAAGGGAATCGGCCGGTAGCGGTCGCGATAGGGCCGAGTGAACGGGCCGAACCGCTCGCGCCACTCGGGCGTCTCGAAGAGCTTGTAGGCGTAGTTGAAGGCGTGGCCCGCCTCGTGCCGCAGGTACATGCGGATCTCGCGCACGTCTTCGAGGTCGTCGAACTCCTTCTCGAGCCGCGCCAGCTTGGCGTCGGCCAGGTAGAACGGGATCCCGATGATGGGCTCCTCGGACGGGCACCCCCACTCATCGGTGAGATAGGTCAGGGGGCGGAAGCGCCTGAGCCCCTTGGCCTCGAGCTCCCGATAGAGGTCGGCGACGTAGCGCTCCATCGGCGAGCCCTCGAGCTTGAGCCCGAGGCCACTGATGCGCTCGCCGAGCAGCGGCTTCAGGTCGGGAGCTGCCGTCTCGAACCCGGCCATACGTGACGTCTATCGTATCGCATGGCCGGTTACCGGGCTGCCCCCGGGAAGATCCGACCCCGCTACCTTTGGGTTATGAGACGTTCGGCGTCGCACCGTAAATGGCCGGCGAGCGCCATCCGTCATACCCGGCATGGAATGGCGATTCCGTACCAGGGGAGACTCGCGATGAAAGGTGTGGCGATCGCTGGCCTCGTGACGATGCTGACAGCGGTGCCGGTGGCTTCCCCCACGCCCGCCCAGGCGGGAGACGTCCGGGTTGGGATCTCGATCGGGCTGCCCCTTCCTCCGCCCATCGTGGTAGTGAGGCCGCCGGTGGTGTATGCGCCCCCGCCCGTGGTGTATGCCCCGCCCCCCCGCGTTTACGTTCCCGGACCACCGGTCCACTACTCGTACCCGTACTGGTACGGGTACCCGCACGCGAGGGGTCACGGCTGGAAAGGTACCCGCGATGCCCGTCGATCCTTTCGGCATGTGCGCATCCCGGCCGGGCATCACCCGCCCCCAGGCGAATGCCGGGTTTGGTTCCCCGGCCGGCCGGCCGGACATCAGCCGCCGCCAGGACGGTGCTAGCGGGCTCGGCCGGTCCTGCCGCTTAGCCGCGAATGAGGTAGGCGCCCGGCGGGACCCGACGCTGAAGTTCCTCGCATCGCCCCGGGGGCGGCTGCTGTCCGGGGGGTCGATCGGGATACCAGATACGACATGAGCCGGGCGGCGGCATGTGGCCGGGCGGGATCCGGGGACCCGGCCCATCGACCGGCCCGGGTCCGGGGCCGCCCGGATCGACCACTACACAACCCGCGAGCGCCGTCGACAGGATCGCGCATCGGAGCAGTCGTCTCACGAGGCGAGTATGACGGCTACGGCGCTGAAGCCGACGCAAAAATGTGCCCTTCATGCCTGACTACCCCGCACGCAGGAATTGTTCGAACCGCTCGGCCAGGAACTCGGGACGCGGGCACGAGGCTCGCTCGCGCGGCGTGATCCAGGCGAAGCGGAAGTCTCTGGAGTTCCATACAGCCGAGACGCGCGAAGGCCGTGGGGCCATGTCTCTCAAGGTCTACGTCTTGCGGAAGAGCGGTCCCATTTCGTATATACTTAATGATGTTCGAGTGGGACGCGCGGAAGGCGGCGGCCAACGCCCTGAAGCACGGCGTGTCCCTTGGAGAAGCGGCCACGGTGTTCGACGACCCACACGGCCTCGACGGTCCGGGTCTGCTCCCACTCCGAGGAGGAGCGGCGGTTTCGTCGGCTGGGGCGGACAGCAGGCGAACGGTTGCTGATGGTGGGCTATACGCGAAGGAGGCGCGGTGATGTCGAAAACTTCCGGATCATCACGGCGCGGCCGGCAAACGGCAAAGAGCGGGCGGCGTACGCGGCCGCGCGGGATTGACTTCTCCGACCTTCCCGAGTCGTCCGACGAGCAGTTGAGAGCCATGCACCGTGTCGGGCGGCCTCCGCTGGGGAGCGTGGCCCGACAGCTCATCGCCATACGCATCGACCCCCACGTGCTCGTCGCCCTGCAGCGCGAAGCCAACCGCCGGGGCGTGGGGTATCAGACGCTGATCCACCAGCTTCTGGCGAAGTACGTGGCGCGACGGCGCAGCGCCTGAGAATCCGTGTGTCGGCTGATCTCCGCGCTCCTGGTGGTGATGGCGCTGGCGGCCGGCTGTGCCTCCGTCCCGGGGGCCGCCCCCGCCCGGGCGGCGGCGCCAGCACTCCCGGCAGAGGTCCCGGTCCCAGATCCCGGCCCGCTCCCCAGCCTGGCCGCCACCCCGGCTCTGCCCGCGCCCACCGACTGCGAAGCGCAGGCCCGCGCCGCCCACAGCTCCCGCCTCACCGACGTCGCCCTGCGCCACGGCGTAGCCGGCACGCTCTATCTCTCCTTCGTCGGCGCCGCGCAAGGGGCGTTCTATGGCGCGATCGCGGGCGGAGGCAACGGCGCCGGCCAGGGGGCGTGGATCGGCGCGGCGGTGGGGGCAGGCGTGGGGCTGGTGCTGGGCAGCATCGAGGGCTGGGGGCGCGCACGAGAGGCGCGGGCCGCATACGAGAGCGCCCTCGCGAGCTGCCGAACCGCGGCGCTGAGCCTCCCGGCGCCGCCTGCGAGCCAGCCGCCCGAGCCGGCCGAACCGACTCCGCCCACGCCGACGCTCCCTGAGTAGGCGACTAGCCTACTCTCCCTGCACTTCCGTCCCCTCGTTCAAGATCGCGAGGTACCCCCTCGTAGGCGAACACGCGACTTTGTCCGTTGCCCGTCTAGCCCTCGACCCGATCGGGCTCCGCCACGCCACCGGCTAGTCGACTCGTACCGGCTGCATCACGCTCTTCACGACGTATTCACCAATCTGCCGTCCCATCTCCGTCCCCACTCGGGTCGAGAAGCGGTAATGAAACCCGGCCCAGATGCGCGCGTTGGCGACTTCCTGGGTAAAGTCCGCCATGCTCGTCCAGCGATGGGTGACGCCGGGTGCTGTCGGGCTCGTGACCGCGATTTCGGGAATGGCATCGGTTCCGAACAGCGTCTTGATGACCCCGGCGAGGCTGCCGCTCAGACTGCAGTGGGCACACGGATACTCTGGATGCATCGGCGTGTCGGCAATCGGCTGCCACGTTGGCTCACCCTCCGTAGTCGGGTTGCGATCGATGTCGCCGTTGCGAATCGCCGTGACGGGCCGCCAGAAATTGTAGTGGTACTTGGCATCCAGCACGGCAATCAACGCGTCGTTGATCGCGATCGCCGCCAGCGCCATGAATCGCGCGCTCTCGACGACATCCATCTGCCTTGCAATGACGAGCTGCCGCAGGAAAGGATGGTATGCAACAGGCCCCGCAACGAGCCAGAAGCGGGCGGTCTCCGTCTGCTGGGCCGTTCGCTTCGTAATCCTCTGGCCACCATAGTTCTTGAGCTCATTGAAGTCCGCCGCCCACTCGGGGCTCTCCAGGGCGATTGGCGGGCGCGGCCGGAACTGGGAGGCGCTGGCCATCGCGAATGGCTTCACCCTTGGCCACATCGGACCGCGCATGATCGGCGTCGGCACATAGGTGCCCGGTGTCGTCCGCATGCGGTAGTCATCAGGCGCGTCGGCCCCGTCGTTCACCCGAGCCGCCAGGACCCTGGCCGCAACAGTCTCGCCGAGCGTCGCGCCCTCCGCTTTCGCCGTGCCATCGGGAATCGACGTGAGGTACTCGGCGAGAGCGGCTTTCATTTGCCCCGCCGTCTTCGCGTCGATCGTCGCCAGCACCGCGGCGGCGGCAGACGCGGCAGCCGCCTCCTTCGACGTGGCCGGATCCGCGGGTAGCTGCACGAGATACGGGCGATGCCGCCGCTCGATCGAATTGACGGCGTCGAACATCGCGGCATGGACGAGCGCCATCATCCGGTAGGCTGTGTACGGCGTGGATGGCGACGGCACGCTGGCCAGCGGCCCAACGGCAGCGATCGCTTTGTCGTCCCAATCCGTGATGACGTTGGCGCGCGCCGGCGCGACCGTGCCGAGCGCGACCGCGCCGACGGCGAGCCAGGCTCCGATCCTGGCGATCGGGAGGGAGCGGCGCATCGTCGAGGCTTTCGAAGCAGATGGTCGCGGGCTCATCATGTCTCCTCCTCTGGGTGTCAGAATGCCGTCCCACGCCTGATAGGCAAGGCGCGCACCAGACGACATCCCGCGCCAAATCAGCCACTTCGGAGTCAGGGGTCAGGGCAAAGGGGTCAGACGAGGGTCATCTATTGACCCACGTCAGTGATCGGCGTTACAGCGGAAGTGGGGGAGGACTCGATGACGGTGGCGCTCGAGGCTCTCAAGGGTCGGAGCCCGGGGATCGAGGCGATCCGTAAGCAGGTCGCCCAGCTCGTTGCCCGTCAAGCGGGTACGCGCCATCTGCCGGCCATCCTGATCCTCGGGGAGACCGGAACGGGCAAAGGCCTGCTGGCGCGCACGTTTCATGAAGCCGGGCCGCGCCGGGACCACCCCTTCGTCGACATCAATTGCGCCGCAATTCCCGAGACCCTGCTAGAAGCCGAGCTATTCGGGTACGAGCGCGGCGCCTTCACCGACGCGCGACACGCCAAGCCGGGTCTCTTCCAGACGGCGCACGGCGGCACGCTGTTCCTCGATGAGATCGGACTGCTCCCCACATCGCTCCAGAGCAAGCTTCTCACCGTCCTCGAGGACCGTACGATCCGTCGTCTCGGCAGCACACGCGCCGAGGCCGTCGATGTCATGCTCGTCGCCGCCACCAGCCTCGATCTCCGGGGTGCCGTCGCCGCCGGCCGCTTTCGGGAGGATCTCTACCATCGAGTGGCTGTGATCACGCTCGAGCTCCCGCCGCTCCGCACGCGTGGCACGGATATCCTCCTCCTTGCGGAGGAGTTCCTAGCTCGCGCCTGTG
Organism: Candidatus Methylomirabilota bacterium; assembly: GCA_035281625.1. GTDB lineage: Bacteria > Methylomirabilota > Methylomirabilia > Rokubacteriales > CSP1-6 > DASRWT01. The sequence goes on along the minus strand of DATEDO010000028.1, from coordinate 8,355 downwards.
CCGACTACGGGCTGTCTCCGCGCCGGCTGACGCCTGACGCGCGGGCCGCCCTCATGGTCCATGGCTGGCCCGGCAATGTCCGCGAGCTGGCCAATGTCACGGAGCGCGTGGCCCTGCTCTCAGACCGCGACGAGATCACCGCGGCCATGCTCGCCATTCCGGCCTCCGGCGACCGGCCCGAACCCGCCGGCACGGGAAGCCTCGGCGAGTCCCCGTCCCTGGAGAGCACGCTGCGCGCCCGCATCGAAGCCGCGCTTCGCACCAACGACGGGAATATCCGTCGGACTGCCGCTGCCCTCGGCATCTCCCGCAACACGCTGCGCGCCCGGATGGACAAGTACGGGCTCCGCCATCACGGCGTGATTCAGCCTCGGACGCCGCGAGCCGAGCCTGGCTCGATCCCGACGGCAGCCGTGTCGCAGTGGGAGCGCCGCCCCCTCGCCTTCCTGCGCGTGAAGCTGTCGGATCCGCCGCCGGTCGACGCGGCCCGCACGCTGGAGGTGATCCGTGAGAAGGTCCAGGCTTTCGGCGGGCGGATCGAGGACGCAGGTCCCACCGGTATCATCGCCGTCTTCGGCCTCGAGCCAGTGGACAATGCCCCGAGCCACGCGGCCCTCGCGGCGCTCGCGATCGAAAACGCGACGGCCCATGCACAGCACGCGGGTCAGGGCGATGGCGTCGTCAGCGCCATTCACTGCGACGAGCACCTGGTCGCCCATCACGCCTCGGCGACGCTCATCGCGGTGGACGGCAAGGCCGCTACCTGGTCAATCCTCGAGCGGATGGTCGCGGCGGGGCCCGCGGGCACCATCATTGCCTCGGGCGCCGTGGTGCCATTCCTGACGCGTCGCTTCGCGCTCGAACGCCTTCGACGCGGTGAGGCTGATGTATGGCGGGTCGTCCGCCTGGAGAAGCCGGCGGCCGGCTGGAACGCCAACCGCTTTGTCGGCCGAAGCGCCGAGCTCGATGCCCTTCACCGCGCGGCGTCCCAGGCTGCGCAGCGGCGCGGCCAGGTCGTCGCGGTGGTCGGCGAGGCCGGCGTTGGGAAATCACGTCTCGTCCATGAGGCCGCCCGGCGTCTCGAGAACTGGCTCGTTCTCTCCTCCGCCGGGGCACCGTTCATGAAGGACACACCCTTCTTCCCCATCCGTGAGCTCCTCAACGGGCTGTATGGCATCGAGGATCTGGATACGTCCTCGGAGGTGAGGCAGCGCGTGACGCAGGCCCTGCCCCGCGACGCCGACCATTCCATCCTGGCACCCGTTCTCGACGTGCTGAGCGTCCTGCCGCCCGACGACCCATTCCGCGACATGGAAGCCGGACGGCGCCGCAACCGAATCCACGAGGCCGTGAAGCAGCTCTTCCTGGCCGCCAGCACGGCGCAGCCGTCGTGTCTGATCGTCGAAGATCTTCACTGGATCGACTCGGAGACCCAGCAGGTTCTCGACAACTTGGTCGCGGCCATCACAGGATCTCCGATCCTGCTTCTCGTGAACTATCGTCCCGAGTACCAGCACGCGTGGGGCAGCCGGACAAACTACGCGCAGGTACGGCTGGATGCCTTGCCTGTCGAGACCGCGAGCGAGCTCCTCGACGTGCTCCTCGGCCCGGACCCCACGCTCGCGCCCCTCAAGCAGCTGCTCGTGAGGCGGGGCAATCCGTTCTTCCTGGAAGAGACGGTCCGAATGCTCATCGAGACGAACACGCTCGCAGGCGACCGCGGCCGATACCGGCTCACCCATCCGATCCAGGCGATCCAGGTGCCGCCCACCGTTCACGCCATGCTTACCGCCCGCATCGATCGACTGTCCCTCGACGACCGCCACCTCCTCCAGCTCGCGTCCGTGATCGGCAAGGATGTCCCGCTCGCGCTGCTCGCGGTCGTCGCCGAACTGCCGGCGGACGCGCTCCGTTGTGCTCTCGAGCACCTGCAGGCCGCCGAGTTCGTCTACGAAGCCCGGATGTCGCCCGAGCCCGAGTACACCTTCAAGCACGCTCTGACCCACGAGGTAGCATACGAGAGCCTGCTGGGCGAGCGCCGGCGCGCGCTGCACGCGGCGCTCGTCGGCGCGATCGAGCGCATCTATGCGGATCGACTCGACGAGCATCTCGAGGAGCTCGCCCATCATGCTCGCCGTGGACATCTCCGCGACGCGGCGGTCACGTACCTGCGCAAGGCGGGCGAGCGCGCCGCGGCCCGCTCCGCCCACCGCGAGGCGATCGCGTTCTTCGAGCAGACGCTCGCCGTGCTCGGCGAGCTGCCCGAAACGCCACACACGCTCGCGGCGACAGTCGACACGGAGATCGCCCATGTCAACGCCCTCCTCGCGACCAAGGGGGTCGGATCGCCGGAGCTCGACACGCCCGTCCGACACGCGCACGCGCTGGCCTCACGTATGGGTGACCGCGCTCGTCTCTTCAACGCGCTCTGGGCGCAATGGTTCGTTCACTATGGGCGGGGCCAGTATCGAGAGGCCCTCGAGATCGCCGGGCGGCTGCTCGGAGTCGCCGAGGCGGACGGCGACACCGATCGGCTGCTGCAGGCTCATCACTCGCTGTGGGCGACATTCGGCTCCACCGGCGAAGCGGCCCGCGCGCTTCCCCACTGCGAGCGCGGACTCGCGCTCTACGATCCGTCCCGACATGCCACGCACGCATTTGCCTACGGGGGACACGACCCGGGCGCCTGCTGCGGGACCCATCTAGCACGCGCCAAGTGGTCCCTGGGATATCCGGAGAGCGCGGGCGCCACCATCCGGGACGCAGTCGCGCTCACCAAGCGGCTCGACCACCCCCTCTCGATGCTCCTCACGACGAGCGCCCGCGCGCTTCTCGAGTATCAGAACGGCGAGTACGACGCCGCCCGTGAGACCGCCGAGCGGATGGTCGGCCTCGCGACCGCCCACGACTTGACGGCCTGGGGCGACGACGGCCTCGTGATCCTCGCCTGCGTCCAGGCCCGCCAGCACGGCGACTTCCGCTCGCTCTACGAGCTGGGCGAGCAGCTGCCCACCCACCCCGGGCCGGTGTTCCGGAAGGTGATCAACCTCATCTTGATAGCCGACCTGCTGAGCGAGATCGGCGACGTCGAGCGGGGCCTCGCCACCCTCGAGGCCATCCCCGTCGAGTACCGCAATACCATCCTGGGCTCCGAGACCCCGAGGATCCGCGGGCATCTGCTGTTACAGCGGGGCGATCGGGACGAGGGTGAACGGCAGCTCCGGCAGGCGATCCATCTGGCGCGCCTCCGCTCACAACGCATGCTCGAGCTGCGCGCCACAACGAGCCTCGCCCGGCTCTGGCAACGGGAGACCCGCGGGGGCGAGGCGCGCCAGATACTCGCCGACGTCTACAACTGGTTCGCGGAAGGCTTCGCCACCGCCGACCTACGCGCGGCCAGAAGCTTGCTCGATGAGCTATCCGGGGCGAAGGCCTTCACGTCCGGCGGGCAGCCATGACCTCGAGTCGGTCGCCCGCGCGAGGTGGAAACCCCCCTTAACGGGGGTATCCTCGGGGCCTCGTTCGACCCTTCACTGCTCCGCTGGAGACCACGTGGCGGGCCCGTCCGGGGGCCGTCACCGGCCGAAGCGACCGAGCAGCGTCGCCTCGTCCAGCGCGCCGGCGCGGGCCAGGGCACTGACCTGCTTGGGATCCTCGAGGTCCGCGCGCGTGAGGCGGATCATGTAGGCGGCGAGCATCTGGTACGCGGCTGACTTCACGTCCACGTGCCGCACCCGCATCCGCCCTGTCTTCGCGTCGATCAGCTCGCGGAACGGGATCGGCACGAAGGTATCGCCCTGCATCGTCACCAGCGCCTCGGTGCCGCCCTCGAGGAGGAAGCGCGTGGCCCAGTAGCCCAGGCCGCGGCAGTAGTGGATGTCGAACCCGCCGGGCGGGGCGCACCGCAGCTCGTAGCCGATGTCCTTCGCGACGATGCTGGTCGCGATCCCGCGCGCCCCCAGGCTGGCCGCCACGCGCCCCTTCACCAGGCGCGAGAGCTCCAGCTCGGCCAGCCGGATGTTGCCGTAGGGATCGCGCTCGATCTGGCTCAGGGTGTCCGGAGCCAGTCGCTCGATGAGCCCCTCGGCGAGGAGCGCCACGCCGTGCTCGCGCCCCAGGACGCGCCGCTTGATGATGGCCCCCTCGAGGATGTCGGCGATCTGATCGAGGCTCACCGGCCCCGGGGGAAACTCCTCGCCGATGATGGTCAGGGTCGCCCCCGCGGCACTCCCGATGCCGAGGGCGAGATGGCCGGCGTGGCGCCCCATGATCGTGACGAAGTACCACTTGTCGGTCGTCGCCGCGTCCTTCATGAGGTTGCGCACGAGGTCCTTGCCGACGTCGACCGCGGTGGTGAAGCCGAACGTGGGCACCCCGGGCGGCAGCGGCAGGTCGTTGTCGATCGTCTTCGGCACGTGGGCGACGGCGAGCTTGCCGCCCAGGACGCGCGCCACCGCCGCGGCGCCGGAGGCGGTGTCGTCACCGCCGATCGTCAGGAGATACGCGGCCCCGAGCCGCCGCAGCGCCTCCGCGACGTTCTGGAGCGTCTCGGCCGAGCGAGCCGGGTTCGCCCGGGAGGTGCGGAGCACCGAGCCGCCCTCGAAATGGATGCGCGACAGCGCGGCGATCTCGAGCTCTTCCACGTGGCGCGTGTCCTTCTGCATGAGCCACTGGTAGCCGTCGTGGCAGCCGAGCACCGTGAGACCGCGATTGCGGGCCTCGATGGTCGCCGCCGCGATGACGGCGTTGATGCCGGGCGCCGGTCCGCCCCCGACGAGGATCGCGAGCGTTCCGGTGGTCGTTGCCATCGCCGCACCTCCTTCCCGCCCCTCCCAGCGTACCGGATCGGGCTAGCCCCCGCCGGGCGTGCGCTCCGGCATAGTGGTGGCATAATCGACCGGGTCCCGACACCTCGAGGCCATGGAGGATCGACATGGAGTACTACGACCTCGGCTCGTACACGCGGAGGGTCACCACCGCGGTGCCCGACGCCCAGCTCTGGTTCGACCGAGGCCTCAACTGGCTCTATGGCTTCAACCACGGTGAGGCCATCGCCTGTTTCAAGAAGGCGCTGGAGCTCGACGCCGACTGCGCCATGGCCTACTGGGGCATCTCCTATGCGGCCGGGCCGAACTACAACCTGCCCTGGCACCTCTACGATCCGGCCGGCAAGGCCGCCGCGCTGGCCATCGCCTACGACGCCATGCAAGGCGCCCTCGCCCGTGTCAGTGGCGCCAGCCCGGTCGAGCAGGCGCTGATCCGTGCCCTGCCCGCGCGATATCCGCAGCGCGAGGCCATCGAGGACCAGGCACCGTGGGACGCGGCCTATGCCGACGCCATGCGCGAGGTGTTCCGCGCCCACCGCGACGATCTCGAGGTGCGCCACGTCTTCGCCGAGTCGATCATGAACCTGACGCCCTGGAAGATGTGGGACCTCAAGACCGGCGGGATCGCCGAAGGCGCCGGCACGGCGGAAGCGGTCGAGGTGCTGGAGCGCGCCTTCCGCGACATCCCCGCCTCGTGGAGCCATCCGGGGCTGCTCCATCTCTACGTCCACCTGATGGAGATGTCGCCCTTCCCGCAGCGGGCCCTGCGGGCGGGCGACCGGCTGCGCGATCTGGTGCCGGATGCCGGCCACCTGATCCACATGCCGACCCACATCGACGTGCTCTGCGGCCACTACCGCGACGTCCTCGTCTACAACCAGAAGGCGATCGTCGCCGACCGCAAGTTCCTGGCCCGCGAGGGCGCGCTGAACGTCTACGCGCTCTACCGCACCCACGACTACCACTTCGCGGTCTACGGCGCCATGTTCCTCGGCCAGTACGGGGCGGCCATGGCGGCGGCGCAGGAGCTGATCGACACCACCCCCGAGGAGCTCCTGCGCATCCCCTCGCCGCCGATGGCCGATTTCGTGGAAGGCTACCTTCCGATGAAGCAGCACGTGCTCGTGCGGTTCGGCAAGTGGCACGAGATCATTGCGCAGAAGCTACCCGGGGACCGGGAGCTCTACTGCTCGACGACCGCGATGATGCTCTACGCCCAGGCGGTGGCCCATTCGGCGCTCGGCCACATCGCCGAGGCCGAGGCGGCCAAAGCGGCGTTCATCGAGGCCAAGCGGCGGGTGCCGGAGAGCCGGCGCGTACACAACAACACCGTCCGGGACCTGCTCGAGATCGCCCACGCGATGCTCGACGGCGAGCTGGAGTATCGGCGCGGCAACCACGAGGTGGCTTTCGCCCACCTGCGCCGCTCGGTCGAGCTGGACGACGCCCTCCCCTACGATGAGCCGTGGGGGTGGATGCAGCCGACCCGGCACGCGCTCGGCGCCCTATTGCTGGAGCAGGGCCGGGTCGCCGAGGCCGAGGCGATCTACCGCTCGGACCTCGGCCTCGATGGCAAGCTCAGCCGGGCCTGCCAGCATCCCGACAACCTCTGGAGCCTGCACGGGCTGCACGAATGCCTGACCCGGCGCGGCGAGACAGTCGAGGCGGCCCTGATCAAGCAGCGCCTCGACCTGGCGCTGGCCCGGGCCGAGGTCCCGGTGAAGGCCTCCTGCTTCTGTCGTATGAAGGTCGCGGCCTGAACACCCTCGCGGCGCGCACGCCGCGCCGCGGGTCGAGGCCGTGACGACGCGCTAGGCCGCCACGCTCCGGACACCCTGCGGGTCGACCATGATCCGATCCTCGAGCCGCGCGTGGACCCCGTCGAGCTCCCGCTGGATCACGTGGACGGCGATCTCTCGTGCGTCCGGAGTCAGGACCGTGCCCGACACCTCGACCACGGCAGGCGCCTTACGCAGCAGCGGCATGTGCACGCTTACCACGACGGGCATCCCGATGAGCGTCGGATTGAGGAGCAGCGCATCGGAGAGACGCGCCTGGAGCGCCAGACCCTCCTCTTCGCGCGTGCGCTTGGCGTCGTAGATCTTCACGGCGATCCCGACCCCGATGATGAGCGCGAGCAGCACTCCGACCATGAGCATCATACCGGCCGCGCTGCCCTCCGTCGGCGGAGCCGCCGCCGGGATGGGAGTGGTGGGGGTCTGCGCAAGCGCGGCGGCCGGGGCGGCCACGAGTGCGAAGGCGGTGAAAGCGAGCCCGAGCAGCTTCCGACAATGTTCGTTCATGGCCGGTCACCTCCTGCGGTCCTTGGCTGCATCGGCTGTGCCACAGCGAGCGAGTGACGGCGTAACGCCGACTTGTGGCGACGGCGCCGGCGGCGGTAGGGAGAGTGGGGCGGTCTCCTTCTCCGAACGGCATGTAGAACATGGATGTGGCGCGTGGGCTGAGCGTAACCTTTTGGTACTGCCATACACCCCGCCTCGCCGCGGCCGCAGCGGGGGAGTATATTTCGTTCGGCGGCCTCGAGGCACGCCGACAGCCTACCCGACCGGTCAGCAGGAAGGAGGGCCCACCATGCCCTACTACGAATTTCACTGTGAACGATGCCAGAAGGAAGTCACCCTCACCCTGTCCATCGGCGAGCGAGAGCGCGGCGACTACAAGTGCCCCGGCTGCGGGGGCAAGCAGCTGCAGCCTATGCTGGCCACGTTCTTCTCCAAGACGTCCAGAAAGGCTTGAGGAGGAACCCATGAACTTGAAGGGGAAGCGGATCGCGATCCTGGCCGAGAACCAGTACCAGGAGATGGAGCTCTGGGTGCCGTACTACCGCATGAAGGAGGAGGGGGCGGACGTCAAGGTGGTCGGAGCCGGCGGGGCCCGGTCCTACACCTCCAAGCACGGTTATCCCGTCGCGGTGGATGTCCAGGCCGACGCGGTGACCGCGGTGGAGTTCGACGCGCTGATCGTGCCGGGCGGGTACGCGCCCGACATGATGCGCCGGCACGAGGCGATGGTGCGGCTCGTGCGCGAAGCAGCGCGGCAGGGCAAGGTCGTCGCCGCCATCTGCCACGCCGGATGGATGCTGGTGTCGGCGGGCGTGCTGTCCGGTCGGAACGCGACGTCGTTCTTCTCCATCAAGGACGATCTCGTCGCGGCCGGTGCGAAGTGGCAGGACGCGGAGGTCGTCGTCGACGGCAACCTGATCACCTCGCGCAAGCCGGACGATCTGCCGGCGTTCTGCCGCGCGATCCTCAAGGCCCTCAGCAAGTCGTAGCGCCCGTCGCGGGAAGGTCCGGTTGGCGCCGGACCTTCCCGGCCTCTCTGTTACCATCGGCGAGTGATCGTTCTCGGCATCAACGAAACGCACTGCGCGACCGCGGCGATCCTGCGTGACGGCGCGATCGTCGGCTGCGCCTCCGAAGAGCGCTACTCCCGGCTGAAGAACGACGCGGGCTATCCGCGGCTGGCCGTCGACGCGCTGCTGCGCGAGCTGGAGTTGCGGCCGTCGGAC
>DATEDO010000027.1:0-43893 GCA_035281625.1 Candidatus Methylomirabilota bacterium | reverse complement strand
GGCGATAGAGGTCGGCGCGATCCGGGCTGTAGCTCAGCAGGCCCCCGACCTCCACGTGCTCCCGGGGCCCGAACATCGACGGCACCTTGTGCATCGCCGCAAGCTCGGCGAGCCGCCCGGCTCCGCCCATGAAGAGCGGGGTCGACAGCACCAGCACGGCGCCGGCTCGCTCTTGGGCGATAGCCGAGAAGGCGCCATCGAACTCCGCCGCGCTGCGCACAGGCAGGGCTTGAAGCCGGAGGCCCAGCGCTCGGGCCGTGACCTCCACCGCCTTGAGGGCCGGGAGGTGCGAAGGCGTGGCCGGGTCCCAGATGACGGCCACCCGCGCCAGCCCGGGGATGGCCTCCCTGAGGAGTTCGAGGCTCTTGGCCATCGTCTCGCTCATGACGATCGTCAATCCCGTGGCATTCCGCCCGGGGCGCGCGAGGCTTACCACGTGGCCGCTCCCGATCGGATCTGCATGGCTGGCGAAGACGATGGGAATCGTCGACGTCATTCGCTGGGCCGCACCGGTGTAGATGGACGTCGGCGCGACAATGAGGTCGACCTTGAGCCTCAGGAGCTCCTCCACGAAGCCGGGGAGGCGGTCGAACCGTCCTTCGGCCCACCGGTACTCGATGATGAGGTTACGGCCCTCGACCCACCCGAGATCGCGTAGACCCTGGCGGAATGCGTCGAGGGCATGCGGCCACACGGTCGGCGTGTCCCAGAGGAACCCGATACGGGGAGCCCTTCCGGCCACCTGCGCCTGCGCGATCAGCGGCGAGGCCACGAGGGCAAGCATCAGGACGACCCCCAGCACCCGCCGTGACGCCATCATCTCAGCCCCCTCGGAATCGAGATGGCTGAGCATATCCCGAGCGGAAGCGAAGGCGGCGTGAGATTCTCAGCGCGCCCGAAGCAAGGGCCGACCCCCACGTGCGGCACGACGACGCCGTGCTGGACTCTGACCGCGTGCTACACTCCCCCCTGCCGGATCGCACGGGGGCTCGCCATGAGTGAGACTGACCTCAATGATATGGTCCGCCAGAAGATCCTCGCCGGCATCATCCCCGAGGAGCAGTGTCGGATGACGTGGTATGGGCCCGGGCGAGGGGCGGTCTGCGTCGTGTGCGAGCAAGCAATCGTAGACAACGACATCGAGGTCGAATGCATCCTGCCGGGCGGCAATTCGATCGTCTTCCATCGCCCGTGCTACGACGCCTGGGCACAGATGGCGCCTTCCTCCGGCGCGTGACCCCACCGAGGTAATCACGCGGCAGGGTCCCCCTCAGCGCCTCCTCGCGTTCGCCGCCCGATAGACCTGCCCCGGCCGGGCTTGGCGAGGGCCCGCGGCTTTGCTAGGCTCCGGGACATCGTCTCCGGTGGAGGAGCCCCGTGAGGATCACCGTCCCGTCATCGTCACACCGATCGCTTCTGCCGCCGCGGCTCGTCGTCGTGGGAGCGATCGCCCTTCTCGTGCTCGGCGGTGTCGTTCCCGCCGCCGCCTGGAACTGCCCCGTGCACATCAAGTCCGCCGAGGACGCCATCAAGCGGGCCGAGACGATGACGCTCACGCCGGACGCCAAGGGGCTCATTCAGCAGGCCAAGGGGCTCGTCGAGGAAGCGAAGAAGAACCACACCGAGGCCAAGGCCAAGATCGATCACGCCAACGCCATGTGGAAGGCGCGCGCCGCGCAGGCCCAGGCGGAGGCGGCCGCGGCCATCTCCACACCGTGAGCGGCGCGCGATGACCGACGCCAAGCCGCGCATCGGCTTCATCGGGCTCGGCACCATGGGCGGCCCCATGGCGCGGCGGCTCGTCTCCCAGGGATTCACCGTGCGCGGCTACGACCCCAGCGCGCAGCGCTCGGCGCAGGCCAAGGCCGCCGGGGTGATGCTCGAGGCCTCCCCCGGCCGCGTGGCCGCGGCCTCCGACGTGATCCTGTCGAGCCTGCCCGATCCCGCCGCCGTCCGCGCCGCCTATCTCGGCGAGTCCGGCGTGCTGGCGGGCGCGCACAAGGGGATGACGTGGATCGATCTGAGCACGATCGATCCCGACACCTGCCGGGAGGTGGCGGCGAAGGCCGCCCCCGCCGGCATCGACTGCCTGGACGCGCCGGTGAGCGGCGGGCCCGCGGAGGCGGGGAGCGGCAAGCTCGTGTTCATGGTGGGCGGCGACGCCGCCGTGGTGGAGCGCGCCCGGTCGGTGCTCGCCGCGCTCGCCTCCGAGATCCACCACGTGGGCCCGCTCGGCTCGGGCCTCGTGGTGAAGCTCGTGAACAACGTGATGTCCATGGGCAACATGGTGGTGGCGGCGGAGGCGATGGTGCTCGGCGTCAAGGCGGGTATGGATCCGCGCCAGCTCTTCGACATCCTCTCGAACAGCGGCGGGCGCTCGCACCACTTCTTGAAGCGCATGCCCAACGTGCTCAAGGGCGACTTCACCCCCAACTTCTCCATCGCGCTGTCGAAGAAGGACGTGTCGCTGGCCCTCGGCCTGGCCGCGGGGCTGGGCTTTCCCATGCTGGTGGCCTCGGCGGTGCGCCAGGTCTACGAGGCGGCGGCGGCGCAGGGCCTGGCCGATCAGGACATGGCGGCGGTGACGCGGCTCTACGAGCAGTGGGCGGGCGTGGAGGTGCGGGGCAAGGAGGCCGGCCATGCCTGAGCACGACGTGATCGTGGTGGGGGCGGGGAATGCCGCGCTCGCCGCCGCCGTGTCCGCGCGCGAGCAGGGCGCGCGCCGCGTGCTCGTGCTCGAGAAGGCGCCCGAGGAGCTGCGCGGCGGCAACACCCACTATAGCGGCGGGCTCTTCCGCTTCGCCTTCGACGACGGCGAGGACCTGCGCGCGCTCGTGCCCGACGCGGAGCGCCGCATCCCCGACTTCTTCGCGGACGTGGCGCCGTATCCGCGCGCGCTCTTCTGGGACGATCTCCGCCGCGTCACCGAGGGACGGGCCGATCCGGAGCTGGGCGAGATCCTCATCGGCCGCTCCTACGACACCGTGAAGTGGATGGCGGGCAAGGGCATCGTGCTCGAGCCCGCGCTGTCCTTGAGCGGCGTGCGCGTGGGCGGAAAGATCAAGTGGTCGCCGGGCGCGGTGATCCGCGCCGAGCACGAGGGCGTCGGTCTCTCCAGCGGCTGGTTCGAGATCGCCGAGCGGGCGGGCGTGGAGATCCGCTACGGCACCAGCGCGGTGCGCCTCACCCAGGACCGTGGCGGCCGCGTCACCGGCGTGACCACGCACGGCGCGCGCGGCTTCGAGGACGTGACCGCGGGCGCGGTGGTGCTGGGATGCGGCGGCTTCGAGGCCAACGCGGCGTGGCGCGCTCGCTACCTCGGGCGCCCCTGGGACCACGCCAAGGTGCGGGGCACGCGCTACAACACCGGCGACGGGCTTCGCATGGCCATCGAGCTCCAGGCGCTCGCGGTGGGGCAGTGGACGGGCTGCCACTCGACGCCCATCGACGCCGACGCCCCGCCCTACGGGGACCGGAAGCTCACCGACAAGACCAATCGCCTCTCCTATCCCTACGGCGTGCTGGTGAATCGGCGGGGCCGGCGCTTCTTCGACGAGGGCGAGGACTTCCAGTTCTACACCTACGCCAAGCTCGGCGGCATCATCCTCAACGAGCCGGGCGGCGTGGGCTATCAGATCTTCGACGCCAAGGTGGAGCCTCTGCTCGAGGGCCGCTACAAGACGGGCACGCCGCTGGTCGCCGACACGCTGCCCGGGCTGGTCGCGCAGCTTTCCCTCGATCAGGCCGTGGCCCGCCGGACGCTCGACGACTACAACGCCGCGGTGTCCGCCGGCGCCTTCGACCCCACCGTGAAGGACGGGCTCGCCACCAAGGGCCTCGACCTGCCGAAGTCGAACTGGGCCCAGCGGCTCGACACCCCGCCGTACTCGGCCTATCCGGTCACCGGCGGCATCACCTTCACCTTCGGCGGCGTGCGCATCAACGAGCGCGCCCAGGTGATCGGCACCTCGTGGACCCCCATTGCCGGCCTCTACGCCTGCGGCGAGATGGTGGGCGGTCTCTTCCACGGCAACTACCCGGGCGGCACGGGGCTCATGTCCGGCGCGGTGTTCGGTCGCATCGCCGGCGCCTTTGCCGCCAGTGATTGAGGAGGGCGCGATGGCATCGGACACGCCGCAGCTCCTCCAGATGCTCCGGACCATGATCCTCATCCGCGAGTTCGACGAGCTGGCGATACGGCTGCGGGTGGCGGGCAAGATCTACGGGGCCGTGCATCCCTATGTCGGACAGGAGGCGGTGGCGGTCGGCGTGTGCTCCACCCTGACGGTGAAGGACCGCGTGACGAGCACGCATCGCGGGCATGGCCACTGCATCGCCAAGGGCGCCGACATCCGGCGCATGATGGCCGAGCTCTTCGGCCGCGTGGACGGCTACTGCAAGGGCAAGGGCGGCTCGATGCATATCGCCGACTTCGCGGTCGGGATGCTGGGCGCCAACGGCATCGTCGGGGGCGGGCTGCCCATCGCCTGCGGCGCGGCCCTGGCCGCCCAGCTCGAGGGTCGGGGCGACGTCACCGTGTGCTTCTTCGGCGACGGCGCCGCCGCGGAAGGCGAGTTCCACGAGGCGCTGAACATCGCCTCGGTGTGGCGCCTGCCCATCGTCTTCGTGTGCGAGAACAACCAGTACGCCGCCAACAACGCGGTGGGCGTGCAGCATCCATTGACCGATATCTCTGCCCATGCGGCGGCGTACGCCATGCCCGGCGTCAAGGTGGACGGCAACGACGTGCTCGCGGTGCATGCGGCCGCGACTGCGGCGGTGAGCCGGGCCCGCCGCGACGGCCCGAGCCTCCTCGAGTGCAAGACCTATCGCTGGCGCTTCCACGCCATGCGGGCGGCCATTCCTCCGGAGACGCGGCCCGCCGAGGAGATCGCGGAATGGACGGCGCGCGACCCGGTCGCGCGGCTCGAGCGCCACCTCCTCGACCGCGGCGCCGTCTCTCCCGCCGAGCTCGAGAAGCTGCGCGCGCAGGTCGCCGCCGATCTCGAGGCCGCGGTGGCCTTCGCCGAGGCCAGCCCGTTCCCCGACCCGCGCGACCTGCTCGTCGACATGTTCGCCGACTAGGGCGAGGAAGGACCCCGGCATGCGCGAGATCACGTTCCAGCGGGCCCTCGAGGAGGCGGTGGCGGAGGAGATGCGCCGCGACGCGCGCGTCATCACCATGGCCACCGATTTCACCGGCGATCCCGCCGCGGAGTTCGGCCCCGCCCGCGTGCGCTACACGCCCATCTCCGAAGCGGTGCTCACCGGCATGGGGCTGGGGGCCGCGGGCTCGGGGTTCCGGCCAGTGGTGCACTGGCGTATGGTCACGTTCTCGTTCGTGGCCATGGATCAGGTCGTCAATCAGGCGAGCAAGATCCGCTACATGTTCGGCGGGCAGGCCAATTTCCCGGTGACGTATCGCTGCACGACGGGCGGCGGCATGGGACTCGCCGCGCAGCACTCGCAGAGCCCGTACTCGATGTGGATGCATCTCGCCGGGCTCAAGATCGTCTTGCCGTCCACACCGGCCGATGCCAAGGGGCTGCTGAAGAGCGCCATCCGCGACGACAACCCCGTCGTCTCCTTCGAGTGCAGCCGTCTCGCCGGCGTCAGCGGCGCGGTGCCCGACGGCGACCACCTGGTGCCGCTCGGGGTCGCCGACGTGAAGCGCCGGGGCACGGACGTGACCATCGTGGCGCTCGCCTACTATGTCCAGGAGGCCCTGGCGGTCGCCGAGGCGCTGGCCGGGGAAGGTATCTCCGTCGAGGTCGTCGATCCCCGCACCCTCGTGCCGATGGACGTGGAGACGCTGCGCGCCTCGGTGCGGAAGACCGGACGGCTGGTGGTGGTGGACGAAGCGCCCGCGACCTGCTCGGCCGCCTCGGAGATCGCCGCCCTCATCGCCGAGGATCCCGAGACGTTCGGTGTGCTGCGCGCGCCGATTCGACGGGTGTGCGCGGTACCGGTGCCCGTTCCCTACAGCCCGCCGCTCGAGCAGGCCGCGCTGCCCAGCCGCGAAGACATCAAGGTGGCGGTGTACGAGGTCCTGAAGGATTCACCACGGCGGATCTGACCCGCCCGGCGCACGCATGTTCACCATCGACCCGCGGCGGACCGATCTCGCGCTCGAGTTCAAGCGTCGTCCCTTCGGCCCGCATAGCCCCGAGCTCCAGGCGGTGCTGAACGTGCTGCGGAGCGCGCGCAACTGTCAGAACCTCCTCCTGGTGGAGACGAAGCCGCACGCGGAGTGGGTGCTCGCGGAGAAGCAGCCGGATGGGCTCCCGCCACGCCTCTTCTCCGACCCCGTGTTCACGAGTCTCGAGGACGCGGAGTGGCACGCCTTCCGGCTTCGCTGGGAGGCGGTGACCGGGGAGCGGCTCACCGTTTGAGGAACAGGCCATGATGCCGCCGATGCCGCGGGTGCTCGGCTATGCCGACCCCCTCAGCGTGGCGCCGGGCGAGACCATTCGCTTCATGGTGGGCACGCGCGACGGGCCGTGCCGCTATCGGGCGGAGATCGTCCGCGTGGTGTCGAGCGACACGGGCCCCGGCGGGCCCGGCCTCAAGACCGTGCCGCTGCCCACGCCCCTCAGCGGCGAGCACGCCGGCACGCCCCAGTCGATCGACGCGGGCTCGTACGTGCGGATCCCGAATGCCGCGGTGCTGGGCGGCCTCGCCCGCTTCACGCTGGAGGCGTATATATACCCCACGCGCGTGCCCGTGCGGCCCACGCCGCGCCCACAGGCGATCATGGGCACCTGGGCCGACGATACGCGCGCGGGCTGGGCCCTCGTGCTCGACGAGGCCGGGGCCCTCGCCTTCCACGCCGGCGCCGGTACAGGGGCGCCCGCGCGCGCGAGCACCGGCCGGCCCCTCACCGCGCGGCGCTGGTACCGCGTGACCGCGGTGGTGGATCTGGCCGCCGGCTCGGTGACCCTCGACCAGGCGCCGCTGCGGGATCACGCGGTCACGGTCGAGGCGCCGGTGCGGGCGACGGCGGCGCTCCCGACGCTTTCGCCCACGCCGGCGGGCGACTTCTTCCTCGGTGCGGCCCGGCGCGGCGTCGAGGGCGGGCGCCTCTTCACGACCTGGCACTTCAACGGGAAGATCGACCGGCCGACCATCTGCCGTGACGGTGAGGCCGTCGGCCGCTGGGACCTCGCCGCCGACATCAGCACGGATCGCGTCACCGACCGCTCGGGGAACCGGCTCCATGGTCGGACCGTCAATGCCCCCAAGCGCGCGGTGACCGGCCACAACTGGGACGGGCGGGAGATGGACTGGCGGCGCGCGCCCGAGCAGTACGGCGCCATTCACTTCCACGACGACGATCTCTACGACGCGGGCTGGACGCCCAGCCACACGGTCACCATTCCCGCCGACGCGCGCAGCGGGGTCTATGCGCTTCGGCTCGAGGCCGCGGGCGGGCCCCCCTTCTGGGTGGTGTTCTACGTGCGGCCACGGCGCGGCGGGCGGCGGGCGCCGGTGGTCTTCCTCGCGTCCACCGCGACCTATCTCGCCTACTCGAACTATCGCGCCCGCATGCGCCCGAGCCCGGCCGAGCTCTACATCGGGGCATTGCCGACCGTGGACACCACCGACCTGCTCTTGATGCATCACCCCGAGCTCGGCGGCTCGACCTACGACACCCACTCGGATGGCTCCGGGATCTGCCACGTCTCGCGGCTGCGGCCCATCGTCAACACGCGGCCGAGCGGACGGCCATGGAATCTGTTCCTGGATTTCTGTCTTCTCGACTGGTTGGAGGCGCAGGGGCAGCCCTACGACGTGGTGACCGACGACGATCTCCACCGGGAGGGCCTGGCCCTGCTGGACGGCTACCGCGTGGTCCTCACCGGCTGCCACCCGGAGTACTACTCCCGCGAGATGCTCGACGCGCTCGAGGGCTTTCTCGGCCGGGGCGGGCGGCTCATGTACATGGGCGGCAACGGCTTTTACTGGCGGGTGTCCTACCCGGCCTCGCACCCCGGCATGATCGAGCTCCGGCGGGCCGAGGACGGGACGCGCGCCTGGGCGGAGGTGGTGGGCGAGTACTACCACAGCTCCACCGGGGAATACGGCGGCCTCTGGCGGCGCCAGGGCCGCGCCCCCAACGCGCTGGTGGGTATCGGCTTCGTGGCCCAGGGCTTCGACCGGTCCTCCTACTACCGGCGCACGCCGGCGAGCCGGGACCCCCGCGCCCGCTTCATCTTCGAGGGGATCGAGGACGAGATTCTCGGCGATTTCGGCCTCTTCGGCGCGGGGGCGGCCGGGCTCGAGCTGGACGCGGCCAGCGGCGGCCTTGGCACCCCCGCCCATGCCCTCGTGGTGGCCGCCTCCGAGGACCATTCCAACGCCTTCCAGCTCGTCAACGAGGAGATGAACGTCTCCCATGCCGGGACGGACGGCCGCTTCTCGTCCGCCGTCCGGGCCGACATGGTCTTCTTCGAGCACCCCGGCGGGGGCGCGGTCTTCGCCACCGGGTCCATCGCCTATGTGGGGGCCCTGAGCCACCAGGGTTACCGCAACAACATCTCCCGCCTCACCGGGAACGTCCTGCGGCGCTTCCTGGACACGAAACCCTTCGGAATACCGTAGGATTCCGGGTAGCATCGAAGCGATGGGCGTACGTCGGGTGACGCTCCTCGTGCTCTCGATCCTGCTCGCCGTCGGCGCCGAGCATCGCGCGACGGCCCAGGACAAGCCGCTCGCCTTCGGCGTGCTCAACCAGCAGAGCCCGATCCGCACCGCCGAGCGCTGGAATCCCATTCTCCAGTACGTCTCGAACGCGACCGGAGTGCCCCTCCAGCTCCGCATGGGCCCCACCGTCCAGGACACCAACGCGATGATGAGTCGGGGTGAGCTCGACTTCGTCTTCACCAATCACAACTTCCAGTCCGAGTACGCCTCCATCGGCTTCGTGGTCCTGGCCCGATGGGCGGGCGATCCCATTCACGGCGTGATCGCGGTACCGTCGGACAGCCCCATCCAGACCCTGCGCCAGCTTGCCGGCCGCCGCGTGGCCTTCCCGTCGCGGGATGCCTTCGTCGCGTATGCCGTGCCCATCCTCGCCCTCAAGGAAGCCGGAGTCACCGTCGAGGAGGTGATGGCCGCCAATCAGGAGGGCGCGCTGGCGCAGCTCAAGGCGCGGCGCGTGGACGCCGCCGCCGTCAACTCGCGCTACCTCGCGCAGTACGCCGAGCGCGAGGGGGTGAGCTTCCGGCCGATCTTCGAGTCGGCCGGGTTTCCAGATCTCGCGGTGATCGCGCATCCCAAGGTGCCGGCCGCCACCGTCGACAAGGTGCGCCGGGCGCTGATCGGGATGAAGACGGATCCGGGCGCCGCCCCGATCCTCGCCCATGTCGGCTTCAAGGGCTTCGATCCCGCGACCGACCGCGACTACGACGGCGTGCGAAGGGTGTACCGCCAGATCGGGCAATGACGCCCAGCCTCCGGGCGATGCTGCTGGGGTTCACCGGTCTCGCGGTGCTGACGGTGGAGCTCTCCGGCCTGGGCTTCGAGCTGCGCGAGCGCATCACCGCGGGCGAGATGCGCATCGCCGCCCAGAGCCAGCGCCTCACCTCCGCCGTCGCGCCCCTCTTGCTCAACACCCTGGTCGTCGGCGATCTCGCCACCGCCGAGCAGACCCTGCGCGACATCAACCACGACTCCGTGTGGCGCGAGGTGCGCCTCATGGAGCCCGACGGGCAGCGCCTCATCTTTGACGCCTCGCCGACCCCGGCGACCACGTCCCACGCGCCCGGCTGGCTGCGCGCGGTCCTGCGCATCGACCCGAGCGAGACGCGGACACGGGTGGCCACCGGCACCACCCAATACGCCGTGCTCGCCGTCCGGCCGTCGGCGGCCAGCCTCGAGGGCGAGCTGTGGTACGAGATCCGCCAGCGCGTCCTGGTGTCCGCGCTCCTCGTGGGCTCGCTGCTCGTGCTCATGAACATCATCTTCGGCCGCGCCCTGCGGCCGGTGCGCGAGCTGGGCGCTACCGCGGCGCGCCTGGGCGCGGGCGACCTCTCCGTGCGCATGCCGGAGACGCGGCTCCGCGAGATCGCCGACACCGCGCAGGCGTTCAACAGCATGGCCGTCAACCTCGAGCGCATCCTGGGCGAGCTGCGGGAGAAGGAGGCGGCCAACCGCCGGCTCGCCGCCATCGTCGAGCAGTCGGAGGAGGCCATTCTCACCGTCGATCTCGAGGAGCGGATCACAAGCTGGAACATCGGCGCCGAGCACTTGCTGGGGCGCCGGGCGGGGGCGATGCTCGGCCAGCCGCTCCACGTCCTGCTCGGGGAGGCCGCCGGCGATCCCGCCGAGGTCGCCACCCGCCTCCTGGCGCCGGGCCCGTCGGCGCGCGTGGACCTGCCGTTCCGGGCCGCCGGAGGCCAGATCGTGGAGGTGGCGGTGGCCGCTTCCCCCCTCTACGGGGACGACGGGGAGCGCATCGGGCACATCATCGTGGCCCGTGACATCACCGAGCGGAAGCGGGCGGAGTCGGAGCGCGCCATCCTCGAGGCCCAGCTCCGGCAGTCGCAGAAGATGGAGGCGGTGGGTCGCCTCGCCGGCGGCGTGGCCCACGACTTCAACAATGTCCTCACCGTGATCGCGGGCCGCAGCCAGTTCCTCCGCGTCCAGATGCGCGACGGCGATCCCCTCATCCGCCACGTGGACCTCATCACCCAGGGCGCCGAGCGCGCGGCCAAGCTCACCGCTCAGCTCCTCGCCTTCAGCCGCCGGCAGGTGCTCCAGCCCAAGGTGCTCGACCTCAACGCGGTGGTGGCCGGCGTGGTGGACATGCTCCATCGCTTGATCGGCGAGAACATCGAGCTGGTGACGGTCCCGGGCCGCGAGCTGGGGCACGTCCTCGCCGACCCCGGGCAGATCGAGCAGGTGCTGCTGAACCTGGTGGTGAACGCCCGCGATGCGATGCCGTCCGGAGGGCGGCTGTCCATCGCCACCGCCAACGTGGATCGCGACGAATCGATGGTGCGGAACCGCATGGGCGCCAAGGCCGGGCGCTTCGTCATGCTGTCGGTGAGCGACACCGGCGTGGGCATGAGCGAGGAGACCAAGGCGCGCCTGTTCGAGCCCTTCTTCACCACCAAGGGCCCGGGCGTCGGCACCGGTCTCGGCCTCGCCACCGTGTACGGCATCGTCAAGCAGAGCGGCGGCGACATCTGGGCGTACAGCGAGCTGGGCCGGGGGACCTCGTTCAAGGTGTACCTGCCGCGCGTCGACAAGCCGGCCGAGATCGTGGAGCGCGTCGAGAACGGGGACGTGCGTGGCGGCTCCGAGCGCATTCTCCTCGTCGAGGACGAGAACGACCTCCGCGACCTCGCGCTGGAAGTGCTCGAGGTCCACGGGTATCGCGTGCTCGTGGCGGCCGACCCCGTCGAGGCCGAACGTCTGTCCGGTCAGCACCGCGAGGCGATCGACCTCCTCCTCACCGACGTGATCATGCCCCACATGAGCGGGCGCGAGCTGGCCGAGCGCCTCCTCAGCAAGCGGCCCAGCATGCGGGTGCTGTACACTTCCGGCTACACGGACGACGCCCTCGCCCAGCACGGCGTGCTGGGCAACGAGATCTTCTTCCTGCAGAAGCCCTATAGTCCCGACGGGCTGGCCCGGAAGGTCCGGGAGGTGCTCGACACCCCCGCCTGAGGAGGACGCGCATGACCGACGCCAAGGCGATCGCGGCGCACTGGGGCCGCGGCGACGTCTACGCGCTCATCGAGTCGGCCTTGAAGCGCGCGGGGAAGCCGCTGGACGCCCTCACGGTGGAGGACCTCGCCCCGGTCGACCACTTCCACGCCCGGGGCTTCCCGGCCACCATCGAGCTCGCCGATCGGCTCACGGTGGCCCCCGGTCAGCGCCTGGTGGACATCGGCTGCGGACTGGGCGGGCCCGCGCGGTACATGGCGAAGCGATTCCGCTGCCACGTCAGCGGCGTCGACATCACCGCCCCGTTCATCGACGCGGCCGCCAAGCTGACCGCGCTCCTCCGGATGCAGGACCAGGTGACGCTGGAGCTCGGTGACGGCCAGCGCTTGCCGTATGCGCCCGCGTCCTTCGACGGCGCCTATACGCAGCACGTGACCATGAACGTGGCCGATCGTCCGGCCTTCTTCGCGGAGGCCTACCGCGTGCTGAAGCCGGGCGGCTTCTTCGCCCTCACCGAGCATGGCCTCGGCCCGAAAGGCAGTCCGCACTACCCGCTGCCATGGTCGACGGACGGCGGCGGCGCCTACCTCGTCACGCCGGCCGAGACGCGGGCGCTGCTCGAGAAGGCGGGCTTCGAGGCCCTCGCCATCGAGGACACCGGCGCCAAGTACGCCGCGGGCTATCGGACGGCCATCGAGCGGGCCGAGGCGGGCGCGGTGCCGCCGCTCGGGATCCATCTCCTGATGGGCGAGAGCACGCTCGAGAAGACGCGCAACGCGCTCCGCAACATCGAGGAGGGACGGACCCACCCGATACAGCTCGTCTGCCGCAAGCCGGCCTGAGCGAACGTCCTTGGCCGGCCCGGCCAAGGTGGGGTAGCGTTGGGCCGGACACGACCAACCCTCGGACAGCCAGGAGCCCAACAGTGACGGCCGAACGAATCACGACCGCGGGATTCCTCAGTCAGTTCGTGATGCGGCACACGAAGATGCCCGATCGTCCGTTCTGCTGGGTCCTGGGGTCAGGCGCTTCGATCCAATCCGGGATTCCCACTGGCGGCTCGCTGGCGATGCAGTGGTTGAAAGAGCTTCACGAGATGGAAGACTTCAGCGGCTCGCCCCTCGACCAGTGGGCCACTCCGGCCAATCTGAACATCAAGAGCTTCGACTTCACGAAGGCCGCCAGCTTCTACCCCTTCATTTACCAGCGCCGATTTCGCGACTACCGAGAGGAAGGCTATGCCTTCCTCGAACACGCGATGGAGATGGCGGAGCCGAGCTACGGGTACTCCGTGCTGGCGCAGATCATGGCCCTGTCCCAGCACAAGGTGGCCGTCACGACCAATTTCGACAATCTGATCGCCGACGCCATCTCCACCTACACCCGCGGCTACCCGCTGGTGTGCGGACACGAATCGCTCACCGGGTTCATCCGGCCCAACCTGAAGCGGCCCCTGATCGCCAAGATTCATCGTGACTTGCTCCTGAATCCCAAGAGCGAGCCGGATGAGATCGAGAAGCTGCCGCCGGAGTGGGACCACGCGCTCCAGGTCATCTTCGACAACAACACCCCCATCGTCATCGGCTACGGCGGCAACGACGGGAGCCTGATGGGCTTCTTCAAGAGGATCAAGCCGATCAAGGGCGGGATCTTCTGGTGTCACCGGCTCGGGAGCGAGCCGGATCCCCAGATTCACGAGATCGTCGAGCACCACCATGGCCGGCTCGTGCCCATCCTGGGCTTCGACGAGCTCATGCTCCAGCTGTGGGAGAAGCTCCAGCTACCCTCGCCCATTCCCGACCTCCTGAAGACGCATGACAAGCGGGTGCTGGATTTCCAGCGGCAGTTCGAGGACCTGAACAAGAAGCTCAAGCACCCGGGTGAAAGCCGGGCGGCCGAGGCGGAGCTCAAGGAGGTCCGGGCGGCCGCTTCGGCGGCGGTCGAGCGCATGACCAAGGAGAAGGACTGGTGGGCATGGCAGCTCAAGGCCAATGCCGAACCGGCTCCTGACAAGGCGGAGGCCCTCTATCACGAGGGGTTGAAGGACTTTCCCGACAGCGCCGAGCTCACCGGCAACTTCGCGATCTTCCTGCACGAGACCCGCAAGGACTATGACCAGGCCGAGCGACTCTATCGAAAAGCGCTGGAGCTCGACCCCAAGCACGCCAATAACATCGGCAACTTCGCCTTCTTCGTCGAGAGCGTCCGGGGTCACCATGACGAGGCGGAGCGGCTCTACCGAAGGGCGCTGGAGCTCGACCCGCGGCATGCCAACCACACCGGCAACCTGGCGCTCTTCATGGCCAACATCCGTCACGACAACGACGAGGCCGAGCGGCTCTATCGGAAGGCGGTGGAGCTCGACCCGAAGCACCCCGTGATCCTCAGCAACTTCGCGTATTTCTTGTGGGATGTTCGGCAAGACCACGCCGAGGCCGAGCGGCTGTATCGGAAGGCGATCGAGCTGGGACTGAATCGCGCGACCGATATCGGCAACTTCGCGATCTTCATGGAGAACGTCCACAAGAACTTCGACGAGGCGGAGCGCTTCTACCGGAAGGCGCTGGAGCTCGACCCGACGCACGCGGACCACACGGGGAACTTGGCGCTCTTCATGGCCAACATCCGCAAGGACCCTGACGAGGCCGAGCGGCTCTATCGAAAGGCGCTGGAGCTCGATCCGAAGCACGCCAACAACACCGGTAACTTCGCGGGGTTCATGGCGGCCCGCGGAAACCTTGCGGAGGCCGACCGGCTCTACCGCGTGTCCCTCGGCCTAGCCTCGACGCCCCAGTGGATCAAGGATCAACACGCGGCGTTCCTCAAAGAGCACCCGGAGTTCGACAAGCCGTCATAGCCCCGCGGCTCGCGCGAAGGCCGGGCTCGCCACGAGGCGCCTCAACGCGCCGATGAAGTCCGGCGCGTCGTGAAGCGGGTGCCGCCGGAAGATGTCGGCGCATGCTCGGTCCAGCGCGGCAAGCGCCTCCACGCGGGCCGGAGCGGCGCTGCGGACCTCGCGGACCCGCTCGCGCGCGAACAGGAGATTCTGCGGGTCCACGTAACCCGCCTCGATGAAGCCCCGCGTCTTGCGAGCGCAGCGGCAGGGGTTGGCCGGATCGACGAGGCCGCACTTGTCGTTCATGAAGCTATGGAGATCGCGCCGCGCCCGGGCGAGCGCCTGGCGAAAGCTCTCACGGCTCGTCTCGAGCAGCTCGGCGCCCACGCGGTCGGTCACGCCGAAGATGTCGCCCAGCACGTAGATCAAGCGCTGGCGGCGATCCAAACAGAGCAGCATGCCCGAGGTGCAGCTGATCCGCGCTTCATCGACCACGAGGCGGACGTCGGCACCGGCGGCCGCCTCGTCGGGCGGGTCGAGATCGGGAGTCGTGTCGAGCCCGTGGGCGTAGCAGCCGAAGCTCAGCGCGTGCCGCTCGCGGCGCCCGCGTCGCGCGTTGAGGAGATGGTTGACGCCGATCCGATAGAGCCACGTGCGGAAGCTGCTCCGGCCCTCGAACGAGGTTAGACCGGTCAGCGCCTTGACGAGGATCTCCTGGGTGGCGTCCTCGGCATCGGCGGGATGCCCGAGCATGCGGAGCGCGACGTTGTACACCCAGACGTGATGGCGCTCGACGAGGGCCTCCAGGGCGTCGCGCTCGCCGGCCCGGGCGCGGGCGACGAGGACGCGATCATCGGCGTCCGTCGGAGCCCCGTCGGCGAGAGGGCTGGGGACGAGCACGCTCAACCCGCGGGACGCCGCGCCCCCAGCGGATACCGTCCCGGCTCCCGCAGGAGCGGCTGGACGAGCATCCGGTCGAGCCGGAGGTCGGCGGGGCTGCGAAACTGCTCGATCCCCAGTGTCATGGCCTCATGCCCGGCGCGAGGCTGCGCGAGGTAGGTCCCCGCCAGCCGGTCCCACCAGGGCACGAGGAAGCCGAAGTTGCGGTTCGTCTCCTCGGGGTCGATCGAATGATGAACGCGGTGCATGTCGGGCGTCACCAGGCAGAAGCGCAGGGCCCGGTCGAGCGCGAGCGGAAGCCGGAGGTTCGCGTGGTTGAACACCGAGGTGGCGTTCAAGAGCAGCTCGAACAGGAGGACCGCCGCGGGCGGCGCCCCCAGCGCCGCCACCACGCTGACCTTGACGATGGTGGACAGGACAATCTCCACCGGATGGAAGCGCGTCCCGGTGGTGGCGTCCACGTCCAGGTCCGCATGGTGCATCCGGTGCAGCCGCCAGAGCAGCGGGATGGCGTGAAAGCCCACGTGCTGGAGGTAGATGGCGAGGTCGAGGACAATGACCGCGAGCGGGATGGCGACCCAGCGGGAAGGAAGCACGCCCGCGTTGAACAGCCCCCACCCGCGCTCTTCGGCGAGGAGCGCCATGCCCATGGTGCTGAGCGGCAGCAGCAGGCGCGCCGCCAGGGTGCCGATCGCGGCAACGCCGATATTGCTCGGCCAGCGCCGCGCGCGTGACACGAGCCG
The DNA here is from genome assembly GCA_035281625.1 of Candidatus Methylomirabilota bacterium. Classification (GTDB taxonomy): domain Bacteria; phylum Methylomirabilota; class Methylomirabilia; order Rokubacteriales; family CSP1-6; genus DASRWT01. The sequence goes on along the minus strand of DATEDO010000027.1, from coordinate 27,741 downwards.
TCCCCGGCGCGGCGCTATCGCCTCGGCCAGCATCATGGCGCCGAGCACGCCGAGAAAGACGCCGAGACGGAGCACGGAGTCGCCCATGCGCGCAGCCCTCCGCCCTCGACGATACGGCGCGGGCTTGAAGAACCTCAAAGACGATGTTCTTATCGGCGCGATAAGCCGGGCCTGATGGATATCACGATTCGCCAGCTCGAGGTGTTTCTGGCGGTGGCGCGAGCGGGAAGCTTCCGGCGTGCCGCCGAGACGCTCCACCTGAGTCAACCCGCGCTGTCGCAGCACGTGGCCGAGCTCGAGCGGGCACTGGGCGCGCGCCTGCTCGAGCGTCTCGCGCGCCACGTCGTGCCCACCGAGGCGGGCCGGGTGCTCGCCGAGCATGCGACGCGGATGTTCTCCAATCTCGGCAATGCCAGGGACGCGGTCGGCGAGATCGCCGGACTCAAGCGGGGGTCGCTCCACATCGGCGCGAGCACCACGCCCGGCATCTACGTCCTGCCCCCGGTGATCGCGGCGTTCGAGCGGCGCTATCCGGGCATCGCGGTGAGCGTGGAGATCGCGAACTCGACCGCCATCGAGGAGCGCATCCGCGCCGGCGAGCTCGATCTGGGCATCGTCGGCGCGCACGCCCTGCGGCCGGGCGAGGAATGTGTCAGCGCCGGGCTGATCGACGAGCTCGTGCTCATCGTCTCGCCGGCGCACCGCTGGGGCCGGCGCCGCCACGTCGCCGCCACCCGGCTCGGCGAGGAACGGCTGTTGGTTCGTGAAGAGGGGTCGGCGACGCGGCAGGTGATGGAGCGGGCGCTGCAGCGGGCGGGAGTCCGACTCGGCCGCGTGATGGAGCTGGGCCACACGGAGGCCATCAAGCAAGGCGTCATGGCCGGCCTCGGCATCGCGTTCGTCTCCGCCCACGCCGTCCGAGGTGAGACGGCCAGCGGCCGGCTCCACGAGCTCCGGCTCCGGGAGCTCCGCATCCGGCGCCACTTTCACGTCATCCACCACGACGAGCGCACGCTCAGCGCCAGCGCGCGCGCCTTCATCGAGACCTTCGAGGCGAGCCAGGGCCGAGCGCGGGCGAAGGAGAAGGACAAGAGTAGGCGTCTCGGCGCGCCGGCCGGGTGACCCGCGTTCACGCGTCCCCGCGGCGGTCGACGAGCCCGCCCGCGTACCAGGCGACATACGCCGGCCGGCCATCTCGGAGGATGGCCTCCTCCCCGCGAAATCGCTCGAGCGGTCCCTGGTGCGTGTTTCGATACTCGAGCCGTCCGTCCATGAAGGTCTCGGGCCCGCGGACGGGGAAGGCCTCCGGGGCATTCAGCAGCGCGCGACGGAGGAACGCATAGATGGCCGTGACCTCGTCATCGGCGCCCTCGACCCATCCGTAGAACACGGCCATCCACAGCGGCCGGCCGCGGCGGAAGACCACCATCCGCCCGCCATAGGGCTCGCCACCGAAGAAGTTGTCGTGAAGGGTCCAGTCTCCGGCGGTGTGCTCGATGGTGGTCGATCTGTCGGGCTCCCGCCGGGTCACGGCGCCCTGGCCGGCGGCATAGCCATGCCGGTGAGAGTCCCGGACAAACCGTGCGAGCTCGCCCATGTCGACCATGCCCGTGTCCTCCTCACTGGATTGGACACCTCACTGGATTGGACACGACCATGCGGGCGGTGTGACAGGTCGGAAGCCGTCCGGGGCGGGCAAGCCGTCAAGTTTGACGACCGCCGCGTAAGTCTATAGATTTTCTATACGCGCCTGTAGCTCAGCTGGATAGAGCATCGGCCTTCTAAGCCGGGGGTCGGGGGTTCGAATCCCTCCAGGCGCGCCATTTGTTCACGGCTACCTACGAGTCACGGGCCTTCCCGTCGCTTTCGAGTGAGTTCCTGCTACACCGGCGATCACGAGGTGGGACCCGCCTAGCTAGTCGCCTCTTCTAGCCTTTTCTCGATTCTCGCGAGGGCGCCAGGGGCATGCAGCATAGCCAAGAGCCGCAAGGTCATCCCATCCGCACGCGAACCTCGGAAAATGAACACGCCACCCTGACGACCAGGCACGTGCTCGGCAGCGACAAGTCGGACCGTCACCGGCTCGTCTCGAGGGGCGTGTTTGAGAAGCTCCAGGTAATCGCGTTCCTTCAGCTCAACCTCGAATCGATGTCGCGCCATGCTCATCTCCCACCCGAGGAGAAGTGCTTGGTGAGGTACTCTTCGAGGGTGACGGCATTGTCTCCGCGCGCCTTCACGGGCCACGACGCCCGGTCGAAATGATGGTGTGACCAACGGCCCCTGACGATTTGTATGCGGTCGAGAAGATGCGTCCCGCGCGTGAAGACGCTGGTGCCACCCTCGCGCGTCGGCAACTCCACCCAGCCGTGCTCTTCGAGTACGCGGAGGTATGCCATCAGGAGTGGTTCTAGCGTCATCTCTCGACGAAGAATGCAATCGAGGCACCATGGCCAAAACTTCCGGATAGTCGAGGGGATGCCAGACTTGTCCGAGCCAGGAAGGCATCACATCTGCGGGATGACCCCGAACAGGGGGGTGTCTAGCTGCGGGGTATTCGCACGAACACGAACGGCTGCGCGCACGCCTCGCACTGGTACAGGGACTTGAGGACACCGCTGATAGCGAGGACGTGCCCCCTGGGCTTGATGGCGCGGTCACGACAGGACGGGCAGATGCGCTCCTCGGTTTCCTTGAGGCCGTCGCCCGGCCACTTCGGCATCTCCATAGGGGTCACCGAAAATGCTCCCCGGGCGGTGCCAAGTCAATCTCCGGGGTACTACTGAGGCTTCGGTTCCAGTTCTAACTGCCGGCGCTTACTTTCCAGAACGCGCCTCTACGCCGAGGGTCGGGGGTTCGAATCCCTCCAGGCGTGCCATTTGAAGATCTGCGCGAATGCCTCCACCTCGCGGGTCGGCAGCTCGCCCCCGCCCTCCACCGTGTGCGCCGGGAAGAGGAACACGTGCTCCACCCCCGCCTCCTCCCGCGCCCGCAGGAGCTGCTCGGCGCAGCGCGCGGGCGGACCGAAGAGGCCGAAGGCGTCACAGACCCGAGCCGCGGTCTCATCGGAAAGCTTGCTCGGGTCGTGATCGTCCGCCACGTCGATTCCCGCCCGGCGGAGCCAGTAGAGATTGGCCGCGCTCGGGTAGGTGAGGAAGCTCTGGCCGGGGGCGGCCCAGCGCTGCGGCCAGCGCCGGGCCTCTTCCAGCCGATCGGCCAGCCCAATCGTGACGATGAAGATGACGGGGAAGTCGGCCAGCGATCGGCCGGCGCGGCGTGCGCCCGCCTCCAGATGCTGCCGCGCCGCCCGGATGGCGTCGGGGTGGAGCCCGACCATGAGCATGGCGCCGTCGGCGACCTCGCCGGCAAGCTCGACCATGCGTGGCCCGGCCGCGAGCAGATAGACGGGGATCGGCGGCTTCCCGGTGTTGAGCAGCCGGCTCGTGCGCCCCTCGAACTCCGCCGGCTCGCCGGCGAGCAGGCGCCGGAGCGCGAGGACGGCCTCGCGCATGAGCGCCACCGTGCCGCGGCCGCGGCCGATGGCGCGCGCGGCCAGAAAGCCCGGCGCGACCGTCAGGTGCACGCGACCCGGGGCGATCTCCTCCAGCGAATGAGCGGCCGAGGCCAGGAGCAGCGGGTGGCGCACGACCGGGCTGGAGGTGGCGGGATAGAGGCGCAGCCGCCGGGTGCGCGCGGCGGCAAGGGCGAGGGTGACGTACACGTCGCGGCCACGATGCGGATGATCGTGCACGCCGACCCCATCGAAGCCCGCGTCCTCGCAGCGGGTGATGAAGTCGACGACGTCCGGGATGGGCGCCCCCGCCGGGACGCGAAGGTCTACTCTCACGGGCGTTCCTCTCCGGAAGGGTATCCGATTCCGGCTCGCGCCGGGCGTTACTCGAGGGCGGCTACCGCCCGAGCGAGATCCAGCCCAGGAGCGCGGTGCGGACGGCCAGGCCCGTCCACCCGGCCAGCCGGATGACCTGGCGGCCGAGCGCCTGGATCAGGCGAGGGAGGGCGATGACGCCGAGGGCGGTGCTGACGAGTGGCAGGAGCAGGAGTCCCAGCGCGGCGTACGCGAGGAAGAAGACGGCGAGGGCGAATCCGGTGAGCGCCCGGATCGCGATGTGGCCCGCTCCCGTTGCCGCGGCAACGAGCGTTCGCACGCGAGCAGATTAGCACCGTCGATAGCTCCCCGCGCACTTTTAAGTGGACGCCCGGCCTCCGGGCGTGTGTTCTAATTCCGGTCATCGTGCCCCAGGGCACCTCCATCACGACATGACTCCAATCAGGAGGGGGCTTTCATGAAGCGGATGCTCACGCTGCTCGTCGCGTGCCTGTTCGTCGTCGGCGCCGCCGGTCTTCCGGACGCTTTCGCCCAGACCCCACCCGCCAAGGGCGAGGCCAAGCCCGCCGCCAAGGACGCGGCGAAGCCTGCCGCCGAGGCGAAGAAGGACATGGGCAAGGCCCAGCCGGTCGACATCAACTCGGCGTCGGCTGACGAGCTGAAGGGGATTCCGGGGATCGGGGACGCCTACTCGAAGAAGATCATCGACAACCGCCCGTACAAGCGGAAGGACGAGCTGGTGCAGAAGAAGGTGGTGCCGCAGGCTACTTACGACAAGATCAAGGATCACATCGTCGCCAAGCAAAAATAAGAAGATCCGCCCCCGGGCGGCGCCCGGGCTCCGCGTGTAGCGAAGGAGGGGCTAGCCGCCTGCTTTGGCGGCGGGCGCGCCGGCCACCGCCGGCTGGCCGTTGCCGTGATCGTCGGCGGCGCAGGAGGCCGCGGTCCCGCGGTGGATCGAGAGATCCTTGATGGTCGGGTGCTCGCCGCAGAGCGGGCACTTGGGATCCCGCCGGAGCTTCACCTCACGGAAGCGCATGCCGAGGGCGTCGTACGTCATGAGCCGCCCGATCAAGGGCTCGCCGACGCCCAGCAGCACCTTGATCGCCTCGGTGGCCTGCACCACGCCGATGATGCCTGGGAGCACGCCCAGGACGCCGGCCTCGCTTCAGGACGGCACGAGGCCCGCCGGCGGGGGGGTCGGATAGAGGCACCGGTAGCACGGGCCCTGGTTCGGGGCGAAGACACTCGCCATGCCCTCGAACTGGAAGATGGAGCCGTGCACGTTGGTCTTGCCCGCGAGATAGCAGGCGTCGTTGACGAGGTAGCGGGTGTCGAAGTTGTCCGAGCCGTCCACCACCAGGTCGTAGTCCTTGATGATGTCCATCACGTTGTCCACCTCGATGCGGGTGGGCAGCGAGATGACGTTCACGTCCGGGTTGAGGTTCTTGATCGTCTCCGTCCCGGACTCGACCTTGGGGCGTCCCACGTCCTTCGTGGAGTGGAGAATCTGACGCTGGAGATTCGACACGTCCACGACGTCGCCGTCCATGAGGCCGATGGTGCCGACGCCGGCGGCGGCGAGATAGAGCGCGGTCGGCGAGCCGAGCCCGCCCGCGCCGATCAGCAACACCTTGGAGCGCAGGAGCTTGCGCTGCCCCTTCTCACCGACCTGGGGAAGGAGGAAATGGCGGCTGTAGCGCTGGATCTGCTCGGTGGTGAGCGGCCGGTCCTTCGCCACGGGCAGGCCGGACTGCGCCCACTTCTGGAAGCCGCCCTGGAGATTGATCACGTTCTCGTAGCCCAGCTCCTTGAGCTGGCGGGCCGCGAGCATGGAGCGAAGGCCGGTCTGGCAGTAGAGGACGAGGGGCGTCGTCGGCTCGGGCGCCACCGTGCCGATGCGGAACTCGAGGAAGCCGCGGCTGATATTGGCGGCGTCCTCGATGTGGCCGTCGCGGTACTCGTCGGGATCCCGGACGTCCACGACCACCACCGGCTCCCCGGCGTCCAGACGGCGCTTGAGGTCGGCCGGACCCTGCTCGGGAACGACCTGACGCGCCTCCGCCAGCATCTCCTTCAATGTCTTCATCGACTTCTCCTCCGCTAACCGTTTAGATTACTCCTATTCCCGGTCGGATGCAGGGCAAGACTGCTATAATCGGCCGAGAAATGAAAGGGTTAATCCTCTCCGGAGGACGCGGAACCCGGCTTCGTCCCATCACGTACACCTCGGCCAAGCAGCTGGTCCCGGTCGCCAACAAGCCCATCCTTTTCTATGGGATCGAGGCGCTGGCCGCTTCCGGCATCCGGGACATCGGGATCGTGGTCGGGGATACCCACCAGGAGATCCGGGAGGCGGTGGGCGATGGAAGCCGCTGGGGCGTCAAGGTCACCTACATCCAGCAGGAGGCCCCGCTGGGCCTCGCCCACGCCGTCCTGACCGCCGAGCCGTTCCTCGGCGGGGACGCCTTCTGCATGTATCTCGGTGACAACCTCATCCTGGAGCCGCTGGCCCCGCTGGTGGAGCGCTTCCGCTCCGCCAGGCCCAACAGCCAGATCCTGCTGGCGCGCGTGCCCGATCCCACCCAGTTCGGGGTCGCCGAGCTGTCAGGGGACAAGGTCAAGCGGCTGATCGAGAAGCCCAAGTCGCCTCCGTCCGATCTCGCCTTGGTGGGTGTCTACATGTTCGACGCCAACATCATGCGCGCCGCCAAGGCCATCAAGCCCTCCGGCCGGGGCGAGCTCGAGATCACCGACGCCATCCAGTGGCTGATCGACTCGGGCCACACCGTGCGCCCCCACGTGATCGGCGGCTGGTGGAAGGACACGGGGAAGCTCGAGGACATGCTGGAGGCCAATCGCATCATCCTGGACTCGCTGGAGCCGCGCGGCGACGGCACGGTGACGGACTCCGAGATTCATGGGAAAGTCGTCGTCGAGCCCGGCGCGCGCATCCGCCAGAGCACCGTGCGCGGCCCCGCCATCATCGGACGCGGGGCCCTGATCGAGCACGCCTACATCGGCCCCTTCACGTCGGTGGGCGAGAACGTGACCGTGCGCAACAGCGAGGTGGAGCACTCCATCCTCCTCGAGGGCTCCAGCATCACCGACGTGGGCGGCCGCATCGAGTCGAGCCTCATCGGCAAGAGCGTCTCCATCTACCGCACCCAGGGCAAGCCCCGCTCCTTCACGTTCATGCTCGGCGACCGCAGCGAGGTGGGACTGATCTGATGAATCTCGGCGACGCGGCCAAGCGGGCGTTCGCGCTGCAGGACTATTCCCCCCAGGCGCCCATCGGCGGCGTCGAGGTCGTGGACCTCAAGCGCTTCGTGGACGACGGCGGCGCCTTCGTGGAGCTGGGCCGCCTGACCGCGGGGGCGCACGCGGCGTTCCGCGGCTTCGAGGTGAGGCAGGTGAACTACAGCGAGGTGGATCCGGGCGTCATCAAGGCCTTCCACCTCCACCGACGTCAGAGCGACGTGTGGTTCGTGCCGCCCGGCGACCGCATGCTGCTGGTGCTGCTCGACTGCCGCGCGGGCTCGCCCACCGAGAACGCCCTGCGCCGCATGATCCTGGGCGACGGCGCCACGCGGCTCGTGCGCATCCCGCCCGGCGTGGCCCACGGTGTGCGCAACGTGGCGACCAGCCGCGGGCGCATCATCTACTTCGTGGACACGCAGTTCTCGGCCGACCCGGACACTTCCGACGAGGGCCGCCTGCCCTGGGACTTCGCGGGCCTCGACGTCTGGGAGCCCACGCGGGGCTAGCGGGACACCGCGGTGAAGATCCTGGTGACGGGCGGCGCCGGCTTCATCGGCTCGAACTTCGTCCGGCACGTCATCGCCGCGCATCCCGAAGACTCCGTCGTGACGCTCGACAAGCTTACCTACGCCGGCAACCTCGCCAATCTCCGCGACGTGGAGGCCGATCCCCGGCATCGCTTCGTGAAGGGGGACATCGCCGATGCCGGGCTGGTGCGCGACCTCGTGGCCGAGGTGGACGCGGTGGTCCACTTCGCCGCCGAGACCCACGTGGACCGGTCCAATGCCGGCGCCGACGAGTTCCTCCGCACGAACGTGACGGGCACCTTCACGCTGCTGGAGGCCGCGAAGGAGCGGAAGCTCGGCCGCTTCATCGCCATCGGCACCGACGAGGTCTACGGCAGCATCGCCCGCGGCGCGTCTCGCGAAGTCGATCCCTTGAATCCGTCCAATCCCTACTCGGCGTCGAAGGCCGCGGCGGACCTGCTCGCGCGCGCCTACTGGATCACGCATCGGCTGCCCGTCATCGTCACCCGCAGCAGCAACAACTTCGGGCCGTATCAGTACCCCGAGAAGGTGATCCCCCTCTTCATCACCAATGCGATCGAAGACCAGCCGCTGCCGCTCTACGGGGACGGCAAGAACGTGCGCGACTGGATCTACGTGGGCGACAACTGCGCCGCCATCGACCTGGTGCTGCGCAAGGGCAAGGACGGCGAGATCTACAACATCGGGGGCGGGAACGAGATCGAGAACGTGGTGCTCACGCGCCAGATTCTCCGTCTTACCGGCAAGCCGGAAACCCTGATCACGCCGGTCGCCGACCGGCCAGGCCACGACCGCCGCTACGCGCTCGACAGCGCCAAGGCGCGCGCGCTGGGCTGGAAGCCGACCCACGACTTCGCCTCCGCCCTTGCCGCCACCGTGCAGTGGTACCGGAGCCGCGAGGACTGGTGGCGGCCCATCAAGTCCGGCGAGTTCCGCGCCTACTACGAGCAGCAGTACAGCGCCCGATGAGGCATCCCACTCCGCGCGCCGCCGTCTTCGCCCTGCTCGCCGGAGTCCTGCTCGCCGCGCCGGTGAGCCTGGTCGCCGCGCCGCGGGGCACGGCGCCACGTCCCGAGGCGCCGACCCTCGACGCCACGCCCGTCTTCGCCCGCCGGGCCGCGCCGGGCATGGTGTCGCTGCGGGTGGAGGCGGATCCGCACGCGCCCTCCTCGGCCACGCTCGGCGCCGAGCGGGCGGGGAGCGCGGTGATCTTCGATCCGGCCGGCTATGCCCTGACCGTGAGCTATCTCCTCCTCGACGCCGAGCGGCTGGAAGTGACGCTGCGGGACGGCCGCACCGTGCCCGCCCGCCTGGTCGGCCTGGATCTCGAGGTCGGGCTCGGCGTCCTCAAGCTCGCCTGGCCCGGGCCCTGGCCGGCGGCGCCCCTGGGGGACTCGACCCGCGTGCGGGTGGGCGATGGGGCGGGCACGGTGGGCATGACGGAGAACGCCGACCTCGTGGCCGTGGAGGCGCAGGTGCGCGCGGTGCAGGGGTACACCGCCTCGTGGGAGTACATGCTGGACCGCGCCTTCGTCGTGGCGCCCTTCAACCCGGCCTTCGGCGGCGGGGTCTTGCTGGACGGCACGGGCGCGGTGGTCGGGATCACCTCGCTACGGCTGGGGGACAAGCCCTACAGCAACCTGGCCATCCCCATCGAGAAGTTCCTCGCGGGTCGCGACGAGCTTCTCGCGCGGGGCCGGGTGGAGAGCCGCGGGGTGCGGCCCTGGATCGGCGTCTATACCGAGAACGTGCCGGGCCGGGGCGCGATGGTGCTCGGCGTGTCGCCGGTGGGCCCGGCCGGCCCGGCCGGCTTCCGCCGCGGCGACCTCATCGTGTCCGTCAACGGCCGGGCCGTCGCCAGCCAGGAGGAGTTCTACGCCCGCCTCTGGGAAACCCGCCTGGGCGAGCCGGTCGTGGTGACGGTGCGGCGGGAGTCGGGCTCCCAGGTGCTCACCGTCACGCCGGCCGATCGGTATCGCATCTTCCGGACCATGGAGAGGGAGTAGGCTGTAGGAATGCGGGGCATCGACACCTATCGCGGCCGGGGGCTCATCGCCGATCCCATTCACCGCTACATCCTCTACACCCGGCCGGACGGCAACGCGGGTGAGTCCACCGAGGAGCACCTCATCGACTCGCCCTGGATGCAGCGCCTGCGGCGGGTGCCCCAGCTCCAGTCGGCGCGGTGGGTATTCCCCGCCGCCGAGCACAGCCGCTTCCAGCATTCCCTGGGCGCCATGCACCTGGCCGGCCGCTTCGCCCAGCAGCTCCACGCCTCGCTCCGCGCCGAGTTCGCCGACGCGCCCTCCGCGCCGCTCTTCGAGGAGCTGCTGCGCATGGCGGGCCTGCTCCACGACATCGGGCACGGGCCCTTCGGCCACTTCTTCGACGACAACTTCCTCGCCGACTGGGGCCTCACCCACGAGATCGTGGGCCAGCGCATCATCAAGGAGGAGCTGGGCGAGCTGATCCGCGGGCTGCGCCGCAGCCCTTCCGGCCCCTTCGAGGCCGGTGAGGCCATCGACCCCGAGTGGATCTGCTACCTCATGGGCAAGCACCGCACCGAGCCGGAAGCGGGGCACCCGCGCTGGCTCGCGCATCTCAAGCCCCTGCTGTCGGGCATCTACACCGCCGACAACATGGACTACGTGCTCCGCGACTCCTACATGTGCGGCGTGGCGATCGGGCCCATCGACGTCGAGCGCATCATGTATTACTCGTTCTTCAGCGAGAAGGGCCTCACGCTCGACCGCGGCGGCATCCAGGCGTTCATCATGTTCCTGAATGCGCGCTTCTACATGTACACCAACGTGTACTACCACCGGACCACGCGCGGCATCGACCTGCACTTGAAGGAGATCTTCCGCGACACCATGCGGCTGGTCTTCCCCTTCGATTTGACCAAGAACCTGAAGCCGTACCTCGGGCTCACCGAGTGGACGCTGCTCGAAGAGGTCGAGCGCTGGCCCGACTCGGACGACGCCGACCGCCGCGCCCTCGGCGCGGAGTGGCGCCAGATCCTGGACCGGCGCCTGAAGTGGCGCATGGCCCACGAGGTGGTGCTGGACCTCTTCGAGCCCCGGCGCGGCCAGGCCTTCATGAAGGCCGAGGAGCTGGAAGCGCGCGTGCGCGACGACCTGCCCCCCGCTCTCCGCGCGCATCCCTTCAAGATCGACATGGCGCAGCAGGACCCGCGGCCGCTCAACCCCATCCAGATGCGCGACCGCCAGCTCTACGTCTACGACTCGGCCTCGCGGACGGTGTCCGCGGAGCCGCTCAAGGAGCTCTTGAAGTACCTGCCCGGCAAGGTCGCCCAGTGCCGCATCTTCGCCGCCACCCACGAGCACGACGCCGCGCTGGCCCAGGCGCTCGACCGCGCGCTGAGCGAGGAGCGGCCGGCGCATCCCACCAACCTCTAGCGTGAGTCTCTAGCGAGGGGACATGGACCTGCTCGAAGCGAAGAACCGAGTGGCCGAAGCGCTCGTCGAGTCCATCTTCCGGCGGGCCCGCTACGACATCACACCGTATCGCCGCTCGCCCGCCGCCGGCCTCCGGGTGGGACGCGACGACTTCTCGCCGGACTTCTGGGTGAAGCCCTCCGGCGAGGGGGGACCGGGCGGCACCGGCGGCACCAAGGACTTCCTCATCGAGGTGAAGTATCACCCGCACATCGGGCAGTTTCTCGCGGTCGAGAGTCAGCGGAGTGAGCGGTCGCTGTTCCAGATGGCGCGGCGGCAGTGGCCGTCGCTCTATTTCGTGCTCGTGTCGGACAAGCCCGAGCCCGGCCGCTCCTGCTTTCAGGCCTTCGCCCTGGGGTCCTGGGCTCCGGGAGCGCCCTGCCAGACCATGGATCTCGCCGAAGTAGAAGAGATGGGCATTTTCGCGCACAATGTGGCGGACCACGAGGAGCTGATCCGCCGCATCTTCGCCCTGCTGACCGGCGCCTGAGGCGCCGAGCGCGAAGGCGGTAGCTTCCGGAAGGACGGAGCCATGGAAAAGTTCAGAGGCGTCGACTACTACGGCATCGAGGAGCATCTCTCCGACGAGCAGCGCATGATCCGGGACACCGTGCGCGACTGGGTCGAGTCGCGCTTCCTCCCCCTCGTCACCGAGCACCACCGCCACGCCACCTTCCCCATGGAGCTGGCGGGCGAGCTGGGCGAGATGGGCGTGTTCGGCGCCACCCTCAAGGGCTACGGCTGCCTCGGCCTCGACAACGTCGCCTACGGGCTCATCATGCAGGAGCTGGAGCGCGGCGACTCGGGCCTGCGCTCCTTCGCCTCCGTGCAGTCGGGCCTCGTGATGTACCCGATCTACTCGTACGGCTCCGACGCCCAGAAGGACCGGTGGCTGCCGCGGCTCCAGTCCGGCGAGGCCATGGGCTGCTTCGGCCTCACCGAGCCCGACCACGGCTCCGACCCCGGCTCCATGAAGACCCGCGCCGTGAAGAAGGGCGGCGAGTACGTGCTCAACGGCACCAAGCTCTGGATCACCAACGGCTCGGTCGCCGAGGTGGCGGTGGTGTGGGCCAAGGGCGACGACGGCGAGATCGGCGGCTACCTCGTCGAGCGAGGGACGCCGGGTTTCGGCACCCTCGACATCCACGGCAAGTTCTCCATGCGCGCGTCCATCACCTCGGAGCTCTCGTTCCAGGACTGCCGCATCCCGATGGAGAACAAGCTGCCGGGCGTGAAGGGGCTCAAGGGGCCGCTCTCATGCCTCTCGCAGGCGCGCTACGGCATCGCCTGGGGCGCGATCGGCGCCGCCATGGCCTGCTACGACTGGGCGCTTCAGTACGCGCAGCAGCGCATCCAGTTCGGCAAGCCCATCGGCTCCTTTCAGCTCGTGCAACAAAAACTCGTTTGGATGATCAACGAGATCACCAAGGCCCAGCTGCTGTGCCTCCAGCTCGGGCGGCTCAAGGACCAGGGCAAGGCCCGCCCGCAGCAGATCTCGCTGGCCAAGATGAACAACGTGCAGATGGCGCTCGACACCGCGCGCCAGGCCCGGGACATCCTCGGCGCGGCGGGGATCGTGGACGAGCACCCCATCATGCGCCACATGATGAACCTCGAAACGGTCAACACGTACGAAGGTACGCACGACATCCACGTGCTCATCGTGGGCCGCGACATTACCGGCCTGGACGCCTTCGGGATCTAGACGGCCTCGACGTAGAGCTCGACCTCGTTACCGTCGGGGTCGCGCACGCAGAAACAGGGCCGCGGCCCCGCCATCTCGCCGAACGGCGTGAGCCCCACCGCCTCCACCGCCGCGCGCGCGGCGGCCAGCTCGCCCGGCGTCGCCCCGATGCGAAACGCGATGTGGTAGAGCCCGGGAGCGCCCTTGGGCGCCGTCGGTCCGGCGGCGCGCGCGAGCTCGAGGGAGAGATCGTGGTGGTGGCGGCCGGCGGAGAGGAACACGATGCGGCCGTTCTTCCCACGCCCGGTCTCGCCGAGGCCCAGGAGGTCACGGTAGAAGCGGGTGGAGGCGTCGAGGTCACGGACGAACAGCGACACGTGTCCGAGCTCGCTGACTTTCACGACGTTCGTGATGTTAGCATAGGCGCATGACCCCGCCCGATTCCGCCGCCGTCGCCCTGCCGGCGCCGGCGGCCGGCTCCGTCGATCGCGCGAAGCCGGACATGCGCTTGCTCAGCCTGCTCGCCCTCGGCCACATGGTGGTGGACATCAACCAGGGCTCGCTCGCGGTGATCTTGCCGTTCATCAAGGACGCGCTGCGGCTCAGCTACACCGCCACCGGCTTCATCGTGCTCATGGCGAACATCACCTCGTCCATCATCCAACCCCTGTTCGGCTTCCTCGCGGACAAGACGGCGCGGCGCTGGCTGCTCCCGCTGTCGGTGTTCCTGTCCTCGCTCGGTCTCGCCCTCACCGGGCTGGCGCCGTCGTACGCGGTGGTGCTGGCGCTGGTCATGATCACGGGCTTTGGCGTGGCCGCCTACCATCCGGAAGGCTACCGCACCGCCACCGCGGTGGCCGGCGCGCGCAAGGCCACCGGCGTCTCCGTCTTCTCCACCGGAGGCAACATCGGCATCGCGCTGGGGCCGCCCCTCGTCACCGCGCTCCTCACCGCCTTCGGCCTCGCCGGCAGCCTCGGCATGCTGGTGCCCGGGGTGCTCGTGGCCGGCCTGCTCCTCGCCGTGCTGCCGTCGCTCTCCGCGCCGGCGCCGTCGACGGCGCGCGCGCAGGCCAGCCGGACGGGGGCGGAGACCATGGTCGGCGCGATGAGCCTGCTCATCCTGGTCGTCGCGATCCGCTCGTGGACCCAGCTCGGCTTCACCACCTTCCTGCCGTTCTACTGGAAGGAGGTGCTCCACGGCGATCCGCGACTCGTCGGCACCCTCCTCGCCGTGTTCCTGGGCGCGGGCGTGGTCGGGACGTTGGTGGCGGGCCCCATCGCCGATCGCGTGGGCGTGCGGCGCTACGTGGTGAGCGTGTTCCTCCTCGCCGTTCCCTTCGCGGTGGCGTTCCTCTTCGTGAAGGGCGTGCTCGTGTTCGTGCTGCTGGCCGTCCTCGGCTTCGTGCTCGTGTCGACCTTCACGGTGTCGGTGGTGCTCGGTCAGGCCTATCTCCCGCGGAATCCCGGCATGGCGTCGGGTCTCATCGTCGGGTTCGCCATCGGCGCGGGCGGGCTCGGCGCCAGCGCGCTCGGCTGGGTCGCCGATCACTGGGGTCTCACGCGCGCGCTGTGGATCTCCGCGCTCATGCCCCTTGTCGGGTTCCTGGCCGCCCTCGGCCTGCCGGAGCCGCGATCGCGAGATGCTCGATAGCCTGCAGGACGGTGAGCAGGTCCTCCTGATCGATCAGCGCGGCCGGCGCCACCTCTTCATGCTGCGGAAGGGCGAGACGTTCCACTCCGACCGCGGCTGGGTGGCCCACGACGCGATCATCGGGCAGCCCGACGGCTCGTGGGTACGCACCTCGAAGGGCACCCGCTACGTGGTGCTGCGCCCCACGCTGTCCGAGTACGTCCTCGACATGCCGCGCGGAGCCCAGGTCATCTACCCCAAGGACCTGGCGATGGTGATGTTCTGGGCCGACATCTATCCGGGCGCGCGCGTCCTCGAGGCGGGGATGGGCTCGGGCGCGCTCACGCTCGCCCTCCTCCGCGCCGTCGGGCCGGCGGGCCGCGTCATCAGCTACGAGCAGCGCGAGGACTTCGCGCGGCGGGCCCTCGCCAACATCCAGCTCCGCCTGGGCGAGGTGTCGACCCTCGTGGTACGGCTGCGCCCGGTGGAGGAGGGCCTCGCGGAGGAGGAGCCGGTGGACCGCGCCGTCTTCGACCTGCCCGAGCCGTGGCGGCTCGTGGATCCGGTGGCCCGCGTGCTGCGCTCGGGCGGTATCTTCCTCTCCTACGTGCCCACCATCATCCAGTCGCATCAGCTCTCCGAGGCGCTGCGACGGCATCCCGGCTACACCCTGGTCGAGACCTTCGAGACGCTGTTCCGGCCCTGGAACATCGAGAACACCTCGGTCCGTCCGTTCCATCGAATGGTCGCGCACACCGGCTTCATCACGGTGGCGCGCCGGGTGGTGCCCGAGGATTCCCCATTCCAGCCCCGCATCACGATGCCGGAGGTGGAGTGAGATGCTCGAGCGCTACTTCGGCCTGACCGCCCAGGGCACCACGGTGGGCCGCGAGGCGCGCGCCGGCGTGACCACGTTCATGGTGATGGCCTACATCATCTTCGTGAACCCGGCGATTCTCTCCTTCGCCGGCGTGCCCGGGCTGGAGGGGCAGGGGGCGCCATTCGCGGCGGCGCAGGCGGCGACCTGCCTGGTCGCCGGGGTCATGACCATCGTGATGGGCCTGGCCACGAACTATCCCCTCGCCGTCGCGTCCGGCATGGGGCTGAACGCGGTGGTGGCGTTCCAGCTCATCGCCGGCCTGAAGCTGCCGTGGGAAGCGGCCATGGGCGTGATCTTCCTCGAAGGGCTCGTCATCACCGCCCTCGTCCTCACCGGATTCCGCGAAGCGATCATGAACGCCATTCCGCTCGCGCTGAAGCAGGCCATCAGCGTGGGCATCGGCCTCTTCATCCTGTTCATCGGGCTGGTGTCGGCGGGCCTCGTGAAGCCCGGCCCGCCCGGGGTGCCGGTGACCATGGGCGACGTCACCGCCGCGCCGGTGGCGGTGGCGGTGGTGGGGCTCCTCATCACGCTGACGCTGCAGGCGCGCGGCCACGCCGGCGCGCTGCTCATCGGCATCCTGCTCACCACGGTGGTCGCGGTGGCCGTGAACACGGCGACGGGCGGGCGGGCGTTTCCCCTGCCCGGCCAGGCGGTCGTCCCTCGGAGCCTGCTCGCCATGCCCGACCTCTCGGGCCTGGGCGCGGGGCTCAACGTGGAAGTGTTCATGCGCGTGGGCGCCGTCACCGCCCTCGTCACGATCTTCTCGATCATGCTCTCCGACTTCTTCGACACCATGGGCACGGTGATCGGGATCGGCGGTGAGGCGGGATGGCTGGAGCGGAACGGGCGGCTGCCGCGGCTGAACCGCGTGCTCCTGGTGGACTCGCTGGCCGCGGTGGCGGGGGGCGCCGCCGGCGCCTCCTCGGCCACCACCTACATCGAGTCCGCCGCGGGGGTCTCCGCGGGGGCCCGCACCGGTCTCACCTCGGTGTTCACGGGGCTGTGCTTTCTCCTCGCCCTCTTCTTCTCGCCGCTCGCCGCGATCGTGCCCGCCCAGGCCACCGCGCCGGCCCTCGTCATCGTGGGCTTTCTCATGGTGGTGATCGTGCGCGAGATCCGCTTCTCCGACATCGAGGACGGATTTCCCGCCCTCCTCACCCTCACGGTGATGCCCTTCACCTACTCCATCACCAACGGGATCGGCGCGGGCTTCGTCTCCTACTGCTTCATCAAGCTGGTGCGTGGGAAGGGCCCCACCGTCCACCCCATGATGTGGACGGCCGCCGTCGCCTTCGTGGTGTACTTCACGCTGCCCGGGCTCCGGAGGCTGGGCGGCTTCTGACCCTCCCCCCGGGGGGCGTGATAATCTAGGGAGCCGGGGTCACGCCCCGCATTCCTTCCAGGAGGTCGGCTTCTTGATCAGCACCATGCGGGAATACTTCAGGGGGCTGAAGTTCGTCCTCCTGATCGTCATCGTCGCCTTCCTCGCGACGTCGGTGGTGTACTTCGGCGCCGACGCGGTGAACCGCGGCGGCATGAGCGACCACGCCGTGGCCTCGGTGAACGGCGAGGAGATCCCCGTCGAGCGGTTCCGTCGCGCCTACTCGAGCTACGTGGAGTTCTACCGGCAGCTCTACAAGGATCGGCTCACCCCCGAGATGGCGGAGCGGCTCGGCATACAGCAGCAGGTCATCAACGACCTCGTCCAGGACGCCCTCATCGGGCAGCAGGCCCGGCGCGAAGGCGTGACGGTGACGGACGAGGAGGTGCGGAACCGCATCCAGCAGATCCGCGCCTTCCAGGAGGACGGGCGCTTCTCCCGCGAGCGGTACCTGACGGTGCTCAAGCAGGCCCGCTTCGATCCCAGCGACTTCGAGGCCGATCAGCGCCGGGATCTCGTCCGGCGCAAGATGGAATCCCTCGTCAAGGACGGGGTCAAGGTCACGCCCGACGAGGTCGCCCAGGCCTATGCCTTCCGCAAGGAGCGGGTACGCGCGGCGTGGGCCAGCGTGGACAGCGTGCCCCTCATGGCCACGGTCACCGTGGCCGAGGCCGATCTCGAGCCCTATGTGAAGGCCCATCAGGCCCAGTTCACCCGGGCGGAGCGGCGTAAGGTCGAGCTGGCGGTGATCAGCCCCAAGGCGTTCGCGGAGCCGGTCACCGACGCCGTCGCCGAGGCCTACTACAACGAGCACCCGACGGAGTTCGAGAAGCCCCGGCGGCTGCGCGCCGCTCACGTGCTCGTCCGGGTGCCACCGGTGGGGGGCAGCGACGCGGAGGCCACGGCGCGGGCCAAGGTCGAGGACGTGATCAAGCGGGCGCGGGCCGGGGAGGACTTCGCCAAGCTCGCGCGCGAGAACTCCGAAGACAGCGCCACCGCGACTCAGGGCGGCGATCTGGGCTTCGTGGGCCCGGGCGAGATGGTGCCGCAGTTCGAGCAGGCGGTGTTCGCCCTCAAGAAGGGCGAGCTCTCGCCGGCGCCGGTCCGCACGCCCTTCGGCTATCACGCCATCAAGGTGCTCGACGTGCAGGAGGGCGGGCGCGCGCCCTACAAGGAGGTCGCCCCGAAGATCAAGGAAAAGCTCCTCGCCGAGCGGAGCGAGCAGGCCGCCCTCGCCAAGGCCGAGTCGGTGAAGGGGCCGCTGCAGTCGAGCAAGGACTTCGTCGCCGATGCGCGGAAGCTGGGTGTGGAGGCGCGGTCGGTCACGATGACGCGGGGGGACGGGCTCGAAGGCATCGGACGCGACGCCGCTCTGGAGGACGCGATCTTCGGCCTCACCGCGGGCGGGGTGTCGACCGCGATCAAGACGCCGGCCGGCTGGGTGGTGGCCAAGGTCGTCGAGGTCTTGCCCGCCGGCGTGCCGCCCCTCGCCGAGATCCGCAACGAGGTGACGGAGGCCATCAAGCGCGAGCGCGCCGGCGCCATGGCAATGGACAAGGCGAAGAATCTCGCCGCCGCGGCGTCGAAGGACGGTGACCTCGCGGGCGCGGCTAAGAAGGAAGGCGCCACCGCGGGCGAAACAACGTTCTTCTCCAGATCGGAGGCCCCCAAGGAGAAGCCGGCCCTGCCGGGCGCCGTGCTGCTCGCGGCGCTGCAGACGGCGACCGGGCAGGTGGCGGAGCCGGTGCGCGTCGCGTCCAGTGTGTACGTGGTGAAGACGCTGGAGCGCCAGGTACCGGACGCCAAGGGGGTCGACACCGAGCGGGACGAGCTCACCAAGCAGGTGCTCGAGCAGAAGCGGGCGCAGGTCTGGGAGTCCTGGCTGGGGACCCTGAACCAGTCGGCCAAGATCGAGATGAGCGGCCAGGCCGCCGCCGCTCGGGCGCGCTAGGGGAGACTCCATGGACAAGGCCGCGCTCCTCGTCATCGACGCGCAGGAGGAGTACTTCGCCCGCCTCGGCAAGGTCGTCCTGCCCGACGGGCCTGCCGCGGTGGACCGGATCGCGGATATGCTCGCGTGGGCGCGGCGACGGGGCGTACCGGTAGCGCACATCGTCCACGAGAGCCGGAAGCCGGGCGCGCGCACCTTCGTCCCGGGCTCGCCGGCGCTGGCCATTCATCCGGCGGCGGCGCCCCAGGCGGGCGAGCCCGTGATCACCAAGCATCTGCCGGGGGCGTTCACCAACACCGGGCTGGAGGCGTGGCTCCGCGAGCGCGGCGTGGAGCGCGTCATCGTCTCCGGCTTCATGACCCAGATGTGCTGCGATACCACCACGCGCGAGGGCGCCCACCGCGGGCTCGCCATGACCATCCTGTCGGACGCCACCGCCGCCATGGCGGTGACGGGGCCGGACGGCGTGCTCATCCCCCACGACGTCGTCCACCGCACGCATCTCGGCAGCCTCAACGGCTTCCTCGCCGAGGTGCGGGGCAGCGCGGACCTCATCGCCTGACCGGCGTCACGCCGCCGGCGCGGCCGTGATCGAGTTCCTTCACCCCCGTCTCGCCGGCCCCGGCCGCCTGTTCGCGGGCTCGTGCCCGGCGGCGCCCTATCCCGCCGCCGCGATCGCGCTGCGGGAGGCGGGCGTGGCCACGGTGGCGTGCCTGCTCGAGCGGAGCGCGCTGCCTGCCGGCCTCGCGGACGCGTATGCCGGCAACGGCCTCACCCTCCTGCGCTTTCCCATCGACGACATGAGCGTCCCCCCGAACGCCGCCGACTTCGCGACGTTCCTCGAAGAAATTCGTACGCGGCTGGCGGCGGGCGAAGGCGTCTACCTCCACTGCCTGGCTGGCGTGGGCCGCACCGGGCTGGCGCTCGCCTGCCTCCTCGTGCTCGCCGGCGAGCCCGCCGCCGCCGCGGTGGCGGCCGTGCGCGGGTACTATCGACCGGAAGCGGTCGAGACTGAGGCGCAGCGAGAGTTCGTCGAAGCCTTCGGACCCGGGCGGTGAGAAGGGTCCAGCGGCGAGGCGCCGCCCGCGCCCGGGCGCGAGGCGTAGCCGCTCTACGTTGAGCGCCCGGGCGCGGGCGGCAACGAAGCCGATGGGCCCTTATCGCCGGCCGGCGTGAGGCGGTTGCCCCACGCGAATCGATCGGCGAGCGCC
This sequence comes from Candidatus Methylomirabilota bacterium, assembly GCA_035281625.1. Taxonomy (GTDB): domain Bacteria; phylum Methylomirabilota; class Methylomirabilia; order Rokubacteriales; family CSP1-6; genus DASRWT01. The sequence goes on along the minus strand of DATEDO010000027.1, from coordinate 7,890 downwards.
GACTTCCAGCGCGGGAATCGGATCCACGAGAACACGCGGAGCCCGCGCATGTCGTCGAAGGTGGAGTAGATCACCGGCGTCATGAGGAGGGTCACCACCAGGCAGAGCGCCTGGCCGCCCACGACCACCTTGGCGAGGGAGGCGCGGGACGCCGAGCCGTCGCCCGAGCCCAGCGCCACCGGCAGCATGCCCGCGACGATGGCGAAGGTCGTCATGAGGATGGGCCGGAGCCGCGCGCGGTCCGCTTCCATCTGGGCCTGCGTGCGCTCCATCCCCCGCTCACGCAACACGTTCGTGTAATCCACCTGGAGGATGGCGTTCTTCTTCACCACGCCCATCAGAAGGAAGAGGCCCATGATCGAGTAGATGTTCAGCGTCGAGCGCCAGAGCACGAGGGTGAGGAGCCCGAAGGGGATGGCGATGAACATCGACACCATGATGGTGAGGGGGTGCACGAACGACTCGAACTGCGCGGCGAGCACGATGTAGATGAAGGCCAGCGACAGGACGAAGGCGATGAGGAAGTTGGCGAGCGCCTCCTGCAGGAGCTTGCCCCGGCCGGTGGCGAGGATGCCGTACTCGGGCGGCATCTTCTGGGCGGCCACCGCGGCGTAGGCCTCGCGGAAGGCCTCGGCCAGCGGCTTCTGGTAGAGGTTCGAGATGATGGTGATGGAGCGCTCCTGGGCGTAGCGCTCGATCTGGCCCGGGCTCATGCCGGAGCCGAGGGAGGTCACGTTGGAGAGCTTCACGAGGCTGCCGCCCGCGCCCGGCACCATGAGGGCGGGCAGGCCGGAGGCGTCCCGGCGATAGCCCTCGTCGAGGCGGAGCCGGATGTCGTACTGCTCGCCCGCTTCTCGGTAAAAGCCGACCTTTTCTCCGCCCACCATGGTGCGAAGCGCCGCCGCCACCGTGTCCACGCGGACGCCGAGGTCGGAGGCCTTCTGGCGGTCGATCTGCACCTGCACCTCGGGCTGGCGGAGGGCCTGGGCGGTGTCGAGGTCGACGAAGCCCGGCTTGCCCTTGAGCACGGTGATGACGCCCTGGGCGTGGCGCTCCAGCTCCGCCAGCTCGGGGCCGCGCAGGATCAGGTTGAACGGCGTCTGCCGGAAGCCCCCGCCGCCGATCAGGCTGATGTTCTGGGCGCTCACCCGCATGCCGGGGAACGCGGCGAGCCGGCGGCGCACGTCCTGCATCAGCTCGATCTGCCCCCGCCGGCGCTCGGAGAGGTGTTTGAGCCCCACGTAGATCGAGATGTCGGTGACATTGGACAGGTACTGGCCGCGCACGCCGATGGTGGTGAAGAGCGTCACCACCTCCGGCACCTTGCGGATCTCCTCCTCCATGGCGCGGCTGATGAGGGCGCTGCGCTCGACCGACGAGCCCGGCGGCGCCTCCGCCACCACCTCGAACTCGCTCATGTCGTCGTCGACCACGAACTCGAGCCGTGAGTTGGTGAGGAGATAGTAGCCGCCGACCATGATCAGACCGATGACCAGGAAGCAGATCGCGCGATGGCGGAGGCACCAGTGGAGCGCCGTCTCGTACGCGGCCTCCATATGATGATAGAAACCCGCGGTTTTCGACGCCGCGGGCCCGTGGCCGTGGCCCTCGCGGGGGCCGTCGCCGTGGCCGCTCCCGCCCGCGGCGAGGATGCGCGCGGCGAGCATGGGCGTGAGGGTGAAGGCGATGACGAGCGAGACCATGATGGCGAACGTCGCGGTGAGACCGAACGAGTTCCAGAACTTGCCGACCAGCCCGCCCATGAAGGCGACGGGGAGGAAGATCACCACCAGCGAGATGGTGGTGGCGGTCACCGCGAGGGAGATCTCCTTGGTGCCGGTGACGGCGGCCTCGAAGGGCGGCCGGCGCTCCTCCTCGGTGTGCCGGAAGATGTTCTCCAGCACGATGATGGCGTCGTCGATCACGATGCCGGTGGAGAGCGAGAGCCCCAGCATGGTGAGGTTGTTCAGGGTGAAGCCGGCCATGCGCATCGCGGTGAAGGTCGCGATGATGGACGCGGGGATGGCCACCGCGGCCACGAAGGCGGGCCGGAGCTTCTTCACCGACAGGAAGAAGATCATGGTGACAAGGATGGCCGCGCCGGTCACCTTGATGAGCAGCTCGGGATTACCGTTGAGAAATGCCGCCGCCACCGCGACCACGATGGCGAGCAGGACCAGGCTCTCGTACCAGAGCAGGCGGCCGATGAAGGCGGCCACGATGAGGCTGGCGAGGAGCCCGCCGAGGAGGAGATGGTCCTGTACCTCGTGGAACGAGCGCTTGATGAAGCGGGAGAGGTCGCGGACGATCTCGAACTGGATGTCCTGGGGCAGGCCCTTCTGCACCTCGGCGAGGCGAGCCTTCACCCGGTCCACGACGGCGACGGTGTTGGTGCCGGACTGCTTCCGGATGAGGAGCGACACCGCGGTGTTCCCGTTGAGCCGCGACAGCGTGCGCGGCTCCTCCTCGGCGTCCACCACGGCGCCGATGTCGCGCACGCGCACCGGGCTGCCCTTGAAGTCCGCCACGATGAGGTCGCTGAACGCGGCCACCGATTCGATCCGGCCGAGGGTCCGGAGGCCTTCCTCGTTACCGCCCGCGGTGAGGCGGCCCCCGGGGATCTCCACGTTCTGCCGCAGGAGCGCGTCCTTCACCTGGTGGATGGACAGGTTGAAGGCGGTGAGCTTGTCGGGGTTGACGAGGATCTGGATCTCGCGCTTGCGGTCGCCCACCAGGGTGATGGCGCCGACGTCCTTGACCGTCTCCAGCGCCCGCTTGATGCGCTTGTCGGCGATCTCCGTGATCTCCCGCGGCGACCGCCGGCCCGACACCACCAGCGCCATGATGGGGGCGGAGTCGGGATCGACCTTCTCGATGATGGGCGACTCCGTGCCCGCGGGCAGCCGCGAGAGCACCGTCCCGACCTTCTCGCGCACGTCGTTGGCGGCCTCCTGCACGTTGCGCTCGAGGACGAAGGTGGCGAAGACCTGGCTCTGCCCCTCGATGGTGGACGAGCGCAGCTCGTCCAGGCCGCTGATGGTGTTGACGACCTCCTCGATCGGCTTGGTGATCTGGCTCTCGATCTCCTCGGGAGAGGCGCCGGGCAGCCGCGTGGTGATGGTGATGGTGGGGAGATCCACCTTGGGGAAGATGTCGACGCCGAGCTGCATGAAGGAGGCCAGCCCCAGCACCACCAGGGTGGCGATGATCATGGTGGTGAAGACCGGCCGGCGGACGAAGACCTCGAGAAACCCCATCTAGCGAGCGGGCGTCGAGGGGGCGCGGCCGTCGACCACCGTCACCGGCGCGCCGTTGAAGAGCTGCGAGAGGTTCGAGGTCGCCACCGTCTCGCCGGGCTTCACGCCGTCGCTGATCTCCACCCGCGCGTTCTGGCGGGCGCCCGCCTTGACCAGGCGCTCTTCCACCTTGCCGTTCACCACCACGAAGACCTTCGAGATTCCCACGAAGTAGACCACCGCCTCCGCGGGCACGAAGGCCACGGTGGCGTCCTTCCGCGTGAGCACCACGCCCTTGGCGAAGAAGCCGGGACGAAGACGATTGTCGGCGTTCGCGACGCGGCCCTCGAGCGCGAGGCTCCGCGTCTGGACCTCGACCGCGGGCGAGATGCGCGTGACCTGACCCGCGAAGGCCTGGCCGGCATAGGCCTCCACGGTCAGCTCGAGGCGCTGTCCCACCGCCAGCTCCGGCGCGAAGCGCTCGGGCACCGCGCCCGTGTACTTCAGGGGATCGAGCGCCACGAGGGTGAAGACCGGCGTGTTCTCCTTCACGTACTCGCCCGCGTTGAGATGCCGCTTGGCGATCTGGCCCGCGAAGGGCGCGCGGATGGTGGTGTCTTCCAGCCGCTTCCGCACGATGCCGAGCATGGCTTCGCGCCGCGCCACCTCGGCCTGGGAGACGCGGAGGGCGGCGCGGTCGGAGTCGGCCTGCGCTTCCGACATGCGCACCTGGTCCGGATGCAGGGCGACCACGTTCTGCGCCACCTGCAGCTGGGCGAGCGCGCTGTTGTACCCGTTCCGCGCGCTGTCCACGTCGCGCTGCGCGATCAGCTCCTTCTTGAAGAGCTCCTGGTTCCGGTCCAGCTCGGACTTGTGCCACTCCGCCTGCGACTGGGTGCGCGCCACCTCCGCCTGGAGGCCGGCCAGCCCGTCCCGGACCCGGCGGAGCGCGGCCTCGCTGGAGGCCACCGCCGCCTGGGCGCGCGCGGCGGACTGCCGCGCGGAGAGGAGATCGGCCTCGGCCTGGTCCACCGCGAGCTGGAACTCGCGCGCGTCGTACTCGGCCAGCACCTTGCCCGGCGTGACCGAGTCGCCCAGGTCCACGCGGAGCTTCGCCACGGTGCCGGGCTGCTCCGTCTTCACCACCGTCTCCACCCAGGCCACCAGGCTCCCGACCGTCTCCACCGAGCGCTGCACGGGGCGAGCCTCGGCCTTGGCCACGTTGATGGGCAGCGGCTTGAAGGCCCCGCCGGGCTTGGGGGACGGCGCCTGCGCATCGGACTTGGAGCAGGCCACGGAGGCCAGGAGCAAGAGAACGCACACTGCGACCCGGCGGCCGGTGGGCATAGGCGTACCAGTGTAACCCAGGCCACCAATGGCGGCGAGCCCTCGACGCGGCGCGCCTCGTGGCGTAACATGTCGGAACCATGGCGATTCAGCGCACCCCCCTGACCCGGATCGGCCACGAGCGGCTGAAAGCCGAGCTGGATCGGCTCAAGAAGATCGAGCGCCCGGCCATCAGCAAGGCGATCGGCGAGGCTCGGGCACATGGCGACCTCTCCGAGAACGCCGAGTACCATGCGGCCCGCGAGAAGCAGGGTATGATCGAGGCCCGCATCAACGACCTCGAGGGCAAGCTCGCGACCGCCGAGGTGATCGACCCGCCGACGTCCGGAGACCGCATCACCTTCGGCTCCACCGTGCGGCTGGAGGACGAGGACGGGAAGGCGGTGGCCTACTGGATCGTGGGCTCCGACGAATCCGAGCCCGCGAAGGGCCGCATCTCGGTTCTGGCCCCGCTCGCCCGCACGCTGATCGGCAAGAAGGTCGGCGACACCGTCACCGCGCAGCTTCCCGGCGGCAAGAAGACCTTCGACATCCTCGAGGCCAATTTCCCCTGGCCGGAGGCTAGTTAGCCCGCACCCCCCGCGCGCCCTCGATTCTTGAGGGAATCCTGAGCGCGGCCCGCCCTACGCTCGGCCTCGAACAAGGAGGCGCGTCATGGGTGATCTCATCTTCGTCGGCTTGACCCTCGGCTTCTTCCTGCTGACCTGGCTGTTCGTGCGTCTCTGCGAGCGCGTGTAGGTCCCGCCATGCCTTTGCTCTACATCGTCGGTGGTCTCGTCGCGCTCGGCCTCATGGCGTATCTCGTTCTCGCCCTGCTCAAGCCGGAGATGTTCTCATGACCGCGAACGGTGTCCTGCAGCTCCTGCTCTACATCGTGGTCCTCATCGTCCTGGCGAAGCCGCTAGGGGCGTACATGGCGCGCGTCTACGAAAACCGGCCCTTCGGCCTCGACCGGGCACTGGGCTGGCTGGAGCGCTTGATCTACCGTCTCGGCGGGGTCCGGCCGAGCGAGGAGATGGGCTGGAAGACGTATGCCGCGGTCATGCTGCTGTTCAACGTCGCCGGCCTGCTCGCGGTATATCTGCTGCAGCGCCTGCAGGGCGTGCTGCCGCTGAATCCGCAGGGGCTCGCGGGGGTGTCGCCCGATTCCTCCTTCAATACCGCGGTGAGCTTCACCACCAATACCAACTGGCAGGGCTACGGCGGCGAGACCACGATGAGCTATCTCACCCAGATGCTCGGGCTCACCGTGCAGAACTTCCTGTCAGCCGCGACGGGGATGGCGACGCTGGTTGCCTTCATCCGTGGGTTCGCGCGGCGGTCGGTCGAGACCATCGGCAACTTCTGGGTGGACCTCACGCGCACCACGCTCTACATCCTGCTGCCGCTCTCGCTCATCCTGGCCCTCATCCTGGTATCGCAGGGCGTGGTGCAGACCTTCAAGCCGTCCGTGACGGCGGCGGTGGTGCAGGTCACCGAGTACGACGAGCCGGTCACCGACAAGGACGGCAAGCCGGTGCTCGACGAGAAGGGCCAGCCGAAGACGAAGAAGTCGAAGCTCACCGAGCAGGTGCTGGCGGTGGGGCCGGCCGCGTCGCAGATCGCCATCAAGCAGCTCGGCACCAACGGCGGCGGCTTCTTCAACGTGAATTCCTCGCATCCCTACGAGAACGCCACGCCGCTGTCGAACTTCGTCGAGCTCCTGTCCATCCTCATGATCTCGGGCGCGCTCTGCTACACGTTCGGCGTGATGGTGGGCGACACCCGTCAGGGCTGGGCGGTGCTGGCGGCCATGACGGTGATCTTCGTGGGCCTGCTGGCGACGTGCTATCTCGCCGAGATGAAGGGCCACACCCTCGTCCAGCAGGGCGTCGATCACACGACCACCGCGCTGTCCTCGGGCGGCAACATGGAGGGCAAGGAGGTGCGGTTCGGCATCGCCAACTCCGCCCTGTGGGCGACGGCGACGACGTCGGCGTCCAACGGCTCGGTGAACTCGATGCACGATTCCTTCACCCCCCTCGGCGGGCTGGTGCCGATGTGGCTGATGCAGCTCGGCGAGGTGGTGTTCGGGGGCGTGGGGTCGGGGCTCTACGGCATGCTGGTCTTCGCCATCATCGCGGTGTTCATGGCCGGGCTCATGGTGGGGCGGACGCCCGAATACCTGGGCAAGAAGATCGAGGCCTACGAGATGAAGATGTCCTCCCTGGTCATCCTCATCCCTCCCGCGGTGGTGCTCATTGGCACCGCGGTCGCGGTCTTGGCGCCTGGCGGTACGGCTACCATCTTCAACCCCGGCGCTCACGGGTTCAGCGAGGTGCTGTACGCGTTCTCGTCGGCCGGAAACAACAACGGCAGCGCGTTCGCCGGGCTGGGCGCCAATACGCCCTTCTACAACACCGCACTGGGCGTTGCCATGCTGTTCGCGCGGTACTGGCTGGCCGTTCCCACGCTGGCCATCGCGGGCGCATTGGCCCGCAAGAAGCTCGTGCCGGCCGGCGCGGGCACCCTGCCGACTCACACGCCGCTGTTCGTGGGACTGCTGGTGGGCGTGGTCATCCTCGTCGGGGCTCTGACCTTCGTCCCCGTGCTCGCGCTGGGCCCGATCGTCGAACACTTCACGCTGATCGCTGCGAAGTGAGGTCCTGAAGCCATGGCGAGCACGGTCAAGAGCCGCTCCTTGTTCGACGCGTCAATCCTCAAGCAGGCGATCGTCGACGCATTCCGCAAGCTGACGCCGCAGCGTCAGGTGCGGAATCCGGTCATGTTCGTGGTGTACGTCGGCTCGATCCTCACCACTCTTCTCTGGCTCCAGGCTCTCGTGGGTAAGGGGGAGGCGCCGGGCTGGTTCATCTTCTGGGTGTCGGTGTGGCTATGGTTCACCGTGCTCTTCGCGAACTTCGCCGAGGCGATGGCGGAGGGGCGGGGCAAGGCCCAGGCGGTGTCTTTGCGTAGCGCGCGCCGTGCTCTCCAGGCCAAGCGTCTCACCAGGCCGCAGCGGGGCGCGGCGTTCGAGTTGGTCTCCGCCACCACCCTCCGCAAGGGGCAGGTGGTGCTCGTCGAGGCCGGCGACCTCATCCCGGTGGACGGTACCGTCATCGAGGGCGTCGCCTCCGTGAACGAGAGTGCCATCACCGGCGAGAGCGCCCCGGTCATCCGCGAGAGCGGCGGAGACCGCAGCTCCGTGACCGGAGGCACCCAGGTGCTCTCGGACTGGCTCATCGTGGAGGTGACGGCGAATCCCGGTGAAGCGTTCCTCGACCGGATGATCAGCCTGGTCGAAGGCGCCAAGCGGCAGAAGACCCCT
>DATEDO010000026.1:0-17703 GCA_035281625.1 Candidatus Methylomirabilota bacterium | reverse complement strand
CACGAGGTGCACCTCGGCGGTCGCGAAGGCCCGGGCCGCCTCGGGCGAGAAGCGGAATCGCACGAAGTGGACGGCCGCCAGCTTGCCTTTCTCCTCGTCGGAATGGCCCGCCTCGAACTCGCCCGGCACCGCGAACTCGCGCCCCACCTGCAGCCACACGCACTGCCCGGCGTCGATGCCCATCAGCCGGTCGAGGGTCGGCTTGATCCGTGCCATGTCCTCGATCTCGATGAAGAGCGTCGCCGAGAGCTCGCGCGGACCGGGGAGGAGGGCGTTGTACACGTCGATCTCGTCCTGGACCTTGGCGTCGGCGGCAATGCGCTCGGCGCGACACATCTCCTGGATCTGGAACAGCACGGTCTCGCGGTTCTCGAAGACGAACGAGAGGTGATCACCCACCGGCACGCGCCGGCGGCGCTTCAATTCGATGACGTGGGCGCGGCGCGCCTCGCGGACCTTCTCGTACTCGAAGAAATTGACGACGTCCTGCAGCCGGATCTTGTCCATGGCCGTCCTATCCCTGGTCGGCGGGCAGTCCATACGCCTCCGCGAGAATGCGAATGGGATGCTGCGCGACACGGCCCGTCCCCTGGGTGATCTGGAGCGCGGCGAGCGGGCAGTCGGTGGCGACCCGCTCCGGCGCGGCCGCCTCGATCCCCTTGAAGAGCGGCTCCGCCACCTTCATGGACAGGGCGAAATATTCCTTCTTCATGCCCCACGTTCCATCGACCGCCGAGCAGCGATCGATGGTCTCGACCTCGGCCCCGGTCAGCCGTAGCACGTCGGCGGACCGCGTCCCCATGTTCTGGGCCTTCAGGTGGCAGGGCAGCTGATAGGCGATTTTGCCGGGCGCGTTGGGGAAGCGCGTGTCGAGGGCGCCTTCGGCGTGCAGGGCGGCCAGGTATTCGAAGAGATCACGCGTGCTCGCGGCCACCAGGTTCGCGTCGTCCGAGCCGTCGAGCCACGGGTATTCCTGCTTGAGCATGTAGGAACAGGTGGGGCCGGGCACCACGATGTCCCGGCCCTCGCGCACGGCGCGGGCCAGCGACGCCACGTTGGCGGCGATGAGGGCCTTGGCTTCTTTCACCGCGCCGCCGTCGAGATACGGCATGCCGCAGCATCGCTGGGCCGGCACCGACACGTCCACGCCGTTCTTCTCCAGCACCGCCACCGCCGCCTTGCCGGTGGCGGGATCGTTGTACTCGACGGAGCAGGTGGCGAAGAGCGCCACCCGACGCGCGGGCGCCGCCGCCGACGCCGGCCGGCGTCGCTGATCGAACCAGCGGGAGAAGGTCTCGCGGTGGAAGAGCGGCAGCTCCCGGTCCTTGTGGATGCCCACCACCGCCTGCATGAGGGCCCGGTTCGGCGCGAACGCGTTCATCCAGTTGGAGACGGGCGCGGTGAGGCTTCCGAGGCGCCCCACGAGGTCGGTGTTCCCGAGGAAGCGGTCCTGGAGGGTAACGCCCTTGACCCGGGCCTCGGCGGAGCGGGCCCGCAGCATGAGACGCGGGAAGTCGACCTGCCAGCGGTGCGGCGGCGTGTACGGGCAGTGGTTGTAGCAGAGCTTGCACTGATAGCAGAGATCGACCACCGCCTTGACGTCGGCGGCGGGCAGCTTGTCGACGTCCCCATCCACCGCGTCCACGTCCATCCGATCGAACATCACCTTGAACGAGGGACAGAGGGGCAGACACCGGCGGCAGCCGCCGCAGATGTCGTAGACCCGCCGCAGCTCCTTGTCGACGCTGTCGAGCTTCCAGAAGTCAGGCTGTCTGATGTCGAGGGTCATGGATTAGTGGCTCATTCCTGAAGGCCAAGCGCGGGGACGCCGGGCCGAGAGACGAGCCAGACGAGGCCCGAGGGCGGCGGCGGCGCGAGGCGTACTTGTCGTACGTTGAGCGCCGGCCGCCGCCCGAGAACGAAGTATGGCGAAGTCTCTCGGCCTCGGCGGCGAGCTAGATGGCGTCCGCGGGATCTTTCCCGGCGACCTGCGTCAGGCCCTTGTTGAAGCGGCCGGCGTGAGATTTCTCGGCTTTCGCGAGAGTCTCGAACCACTCGGCCAGTTCAGCGAAGCCTTCCTCGCGGGCGGTCTTGGCCATGCCCGGATACATCTGGGTGTACTCGTAGGTCTCGCCGGCCACCGCGGCCTTCAGGTTCTTCTCGGTCTTGCCGATGGGCTCGCCGGTGGCGGGATCACCCACTTCCTTCAGGAAGTCGAGGTGGCCGAACGCGTGGCCGGTCTCGGCGTCCGCGGTGTCCTTGAAGAGGCCGGCGACGTCGGGGAAGCCCTCGATGTCGGCCACCCGAGCGAAATAGAGATAACGGCGATTCGCCTGCGACTCGCCCGCGAAGGCTTCCTTCAGGTTCTCGAGGCTCTTCGTGCCCTTGAGGCTCTTCCCGGCCATGGTGTCTCCTCTTTCGTTCCCGCGGGCCTGCCCGCGGGGTGGGTCAGGGTGAACGACGCGGCCGTGCCGCGCGGGCGCGGCTCGGCTCGCGGCGGCCGGCGGCCCGACCGACAAGCCGGACAGCGGCCGAAGAACTCGATGCGGTGGTGGGTGATGGTGAGCCCGGTGGCGGACTCCACTCGCGCCGACACCGCGCGGGTCTGCGGCTCGCAGAGCGGCCCCTCGACGTCGAGGATGCGGCCGCATGCGGTGCACGTGAAGTGATGGTGACGCCCGAGGTTCCCATCGAAGCGGGCGTGGGGGCCGGGCAGCTCCTGCACCAGGCCCTCCTCCACGAGGAGGCGCAGGTTGCGGTACACGGTCCCGAGGCTCACCCGCGGCAGGCGCCGCCGCACCATGCGGTGGACCCACTCCGCGGTGGGATGCGAGCCGGTGGCCCGCACTACCTCCAGCACCACGCGCCGCGGACCGGTGAGGCGAAGGCCGCGGGTGCGCAGCGCTCCCGCCGGACTCTCCGCCGCGGGGGCTTCGCCCGGCCTGACCTTTTTAGGAATGATTCTCATTTCCACGCGAGAGCGTACCCGCGGGCGGGACGGCTGTCAAGAGGCGCGCGTGTCGCCGCCCGCTCGCGGTTGCTCGCCCCGCGGGCCTTCCTGTAGACTCAACACCTCAGGAGGACCCGCACGAATGCCCCAGCCGTCTTGGCTCCGGATCGAGGGAGCCCGGCAGAACAATCTCAAGAACGTCTCGCTCGCCCTGCCCCACGACAAGGTCACCGTCGTCACCGGGGTCTCCGGCTCGGGCAAGTCCTCCCTCGCCTTCGACACGCTCTTCGCGGAGGGGCAGTGGCGCTACGTGGAGTCCCTCTCCACCTACGCCCGCATGTTCCTCGAGCGGGTCGACCGGCCCGACGTGGATCGCATCGAGCACATCCGGCCCGCCATCGCACTGGAGCAGAAGAACCCCGTGCGCACCGCCCGGTCCACCGTGGGCACCGCCACCGAGCTTTACGACTACCTCCGGCTCCTCTTCGGGCGCGTGGGGCGCGTGCACTGCCCGCGATGCGGCGAGGAGGCGCGGAGCGACGCCGCGGACAGCGTGGCGGAGGCGCTGCTGCGCGACCACGTCGGCGCGCGCGCGCTCATCTGCTTCCCCCTCGTCGCGCCCGCCGGCCCCGATCCGCGGGCGATCTACGCCGCCCTGCTCCGGCGAGGCTTCGCGCGGGTCAAGGTGGGCGGGGCGCTGCACGAGCTGGCGGATGCCACGGGCCGGCCCGCCGAGCTGCCCGTGCCCGAGGGCACCTTCATGGTGGTCCTCGACCGGGTGGTGCTCGGCCGCGAGGCCCGGCGGCGCATCGCCGAGTCACTGGAAGCGGCGCTCGCCGAAGGCGAGGGGCGCGCCGAGGTGGACGTGCTCGACCGCGAGGTGATCGCGGTGAGTCGCGAGTATCGCTGCCCGCGCTGCGAGAGCCCCCTCACGCGGCCCCAGCCCCTCCTCTTCTCGTTCAACCACCCGCTGGGGGCATGCCCCGAGTGCAAGGGCTTCGGCAACATCCTGCGCTACGACGAGCAGCTGGTGGTGCCCGATCGGACCCTGAGCCTCGCCGGCGGGGCGGTCGAGCCGTGGACTCATCCCTCCGGCCGCTGGTACCAGAAGCAGCTCCTCAAGGCGGCGAAGAAGCGCGGCGTGGACGTGACCGTGCCCTACGCCGAGCTGCCCGCCGCCGACCGCGAGTGGGTCTACGCGGGGGCTTCCGGCTATTCCGGGATCCAGGGCTTCTTCGAGGAAGTCGAGTCCTACCGCTACAAGCTCCACGTGCGCGTCTTCCTCTCGCGCTACCGCAGCCAGTCCACGTGCCCGCGCTGCGAGGGCACGCGGCTCAAGCCCGAGGCGCTCTCGGTGCGGGTGGGCGGCGCCACCATCGCCCAGCTCTGCAACCGGACGGTGGAGGATCTCGCCGCCTTCGTGGACGGCTTGAGCCTGACGCCCCTGGAGGCCGCGGTGGGCCGCGACGTCCTCCGCCTGCTCCGGGGCAAGCTCTCCTTTCTCCTGCGCGTGGGGCTGGGCTACGTCGCCCTGTCCCGGCAGACCCGGACCCTGTCCGGGGGCGAGGCGCAGCGCGTGAACCTGGCCAATCAGCTCGGCGCGCAGCTCGTCGGCACGCTCTACATCCTGGACGAGCCCTCCATCGGCCTCCATGCCCGCGACACCGCGCGGCTGGCCGAGCTGTGCGACGAGCTGGCCGCCGCCGGCAACACCGTCGTCATCGTGGAGCACGACCGCTCGTTCATCCAGGCCGCGGACTATCTCGTCGAGATGGGGCCGGGCTCGGGTGATCGGGGCGGCACCGTGACGTTCGCGGGCACCCAGGCCGAGTTCGCCCGCGATCCGCACTCGCTGACCGCCCGCTATCTCACCGGCCGTGACGGGATTCCCCTGCCCATCACCCGCCGCGAGGGCCGGCGGGCGCTGGTGCTGCGGGGCGCGCGCGCCCACAACCTCAAGGAGGTGACGCTCCGGATCCCGCTCCACACCCTGACCTGCGTCACCGGCGTATCGGGGTCGGGCAAGTCGACCCTCGTCCACGACACGCTCTACCGGGCGGTCGCCCGTCACTTCAAGTCGGATTTCAAGACGCCCGGCGCGCACGCGGAGCTGCGGGGGCTCGAGTACCTCAAGGGTGTCCGCCTGATCGATCAGGAGCCCATCGGCCGCACGCCGCGCTCCAACCCGGTGACCTACGTGAAGGTGTTCGACGAGATCCGCAAGCTGTTCGCCGGGCTTCCACGCGCGCGCACCCTCGGGCTCACCTCCGGCGCGTTCTCGTTCAACGTGCCCGGGGGCCGCTGCGAGGCGTGCGAAGGCGGCGGCTATCAGAAGCTCGAGATGTACTTCTTCGAGGACGTGTACGTCACCTGCCCCGAGTGCGAGGGCCGGCGCTACCGGCCCGAGGTCCTGCGCGTGACCTACAAGGGCAAGAACGTGAGCCAGGTGCTCGAGCTCACCGTGGACGAGGCGGTGGACTTCTTCGGGGCCCACACCGTCCTCGCCCGCCGCCTCAAGCTCCTGCAGGACGTGGGGCTCGGCTATCTCCGGCTCGGTCAGCCCGCCACCACGCTGTCCGGCGGCGAGGCCCAGCGGCTCAAGATCGCCGCCGAGCTGGGAACGCGCCAGACCGCCGATCACCTCTACGTGCTCGACGAGCCCACCACCGGGCTCCACCTGGACGATGTGAAGAAGCTCCTCGTGGTGCTGAATCGTCTCGTCGACGGGGGCAACACCGTGCTCGTGGTCGAGCACCACCTCGACGTCATCAAGACCGCGGACTGGGTGGTGGATCTGGGCCCGGAGGGCGGCGAGGCGGGCGGCGCGATCATCGCCGAGGGCACCCCGGAGCAGATCGCGCAGGTGAGCGGCTCCTACACCGGCAAGTACCTCCGAGACGTGCTCCCGCGCCCCAACGGCCGCGGCGCCAACGGCCGCGCCTCGTGAACTTCCATCACTTGCTGGAGGCGGTGGGCATCCTCGTCATCGGCCTCCTCTTCTACTCGTACGCCTATCCCCGGCTGCGCGGCGAGAGGGTCGGGCAGAAGGCGGCCCGCGCGCTCCTGCACGGGCTGGCCTTCGGCGCGCTCACCGTCGCCATGATGGTGTCCCGCATCGAGATCTCACCGGGCATCTTCATCGACGCCCGTGTGGTGCCGGTGGCGCTGGTGGGCCTCTTCGAGGGCGCGCCCGCCGGCTTCATCGCCGCCGCGGCGGGCATCCTCTACCGCATGCACATCGGCGGGCCCGGCACCAGCGCCGGCATCTTCTCCCTCATGGGCGTGGCCGCCGCCGCCGGCCTCATCTGCGCCTGGGCGCGCTCGACCGGCGGCGTGCGCCTGCGCCACGCCCTCGCCCTGGCCGGCGCCGCCTACGCCATCACCGTGGCCGGCTTCACCCTCCTCGGCCGGCGGGGCTTGGAGCTCTTCAGCGACATGTGGCTCGCGTACTTCGTGACCTGCGGCGTGGGCGTGACGGTGATGGCTCGCCTGCTCGCCGACGTGGTGCGGCATCAGCGCCTGAGCGCCGAGCGTGCCCGCTTCCGCGCCGTCCTGGACGAGGCCACCGACGCCATCCGCATCATCGACTGTGACACTCAGCGCGTCGTCGACGTCAATCGCGCCGACTGCGCGCTGTCCGGCTATTCCCGCGACGAGCTGGTGGGGCGCGACCGCCGTGAATTCTGGCCGGAGGACGCCGAAGGCCGCCGGCATCAGGAGGCGGCCTTCGCCGAGACCAACGACGAGGGCACGGCCCGCACCCTCGCCTCGCCGTTCCGCACCCGCGACGGGGCCGTGCTCGCGGTGGACACCGTGCGGACCATCGTGCGCTTCGAGGACCGGCGCTACGAGTTCATCATCTGGCGCGACGCGCGCGAGCGCCTCGCCGCGGAGGCGGCGGTGCGCGAGAGCTCCGAGCTGCGCGCGGCGACCCTGGTCGCCCGGGCCGCCGCGCACGAGATCAACAACCCGCTCGCGGTGATCCTGGGCTATCTCCAGCTCCTCAACGGACGACTGCCCGCGGACTCGCGCGAAAAGGCGTGGAGCATGCAGATGCTGGAGGCGGGAGCCCGGATCCGAGACGCGGTGGCCCGGCTCAACCGCGTGATCCGGGTCCACGAGACGCCGACCTCGGAGGGCACTCCCGCCATGCTTGACTCGATCCGGTCGAGCCGCGCCGATCTCGCTCCGCCCGCGCCCTCGGCGCCGGCCCCGGGCGCTCCCGCTCCGAAGTCTCCCGCTCCGCCCGGCCGGTGAGGCGCCGCCTCTTCCACGGCTGGATCGTCGTCGGCGGGGCCTTCGTCGTCCTCTTCCTCGCCTACGGCACGCAATATTCCTTCGGCGTGTTCCTCGCGGCCCTGCTCGCCGAGTTCCACTGGAGCCGCGCCAGCCTCTCCGGGGCGTTCTCGCTCTACGTCCTCGTCTACAGCGCGTGCGGCCTGCTCGCGGGTCGCCTCACCGACCGCTGGGGTCCGCGCGTGGTCATCGCCAGCGGCAGCCTGCTTCTCGGGGCGGGCCTCGCCGGCATGAGCCAGGTCACCGCGCTCTGGCAGCCCTACGTGCTCTACGGCGTGATTGCCGCGCTCGGCATGTCCACCGCCTACGTGCCCTGCAACGCCACGGTGGTCCGCTGGTTCGTCCGCCGGCGCGGGCTCGCGGTGGGGCTGGCCTCGGCCGGAGGCAGTCTCGGGACGTTCGTCCTGCCGCCGGTGGCGCACTCGCTGGTGAGCGCCGTCGGCTGGCGCCGCGCCTACCTCGTCGTCGGGGCCGTGCTGTTCCTCGCCCTCGCGGGAGTGGCCACGGTGATGCGACGCGACCCGGAGTCGGTGGGCCAGCAGCCAGACGGCGCCGCGGCGCCCGTCGCCACCGGCGCCCTCACCGGATGGACGGTGCGCGAGGCCGCGGGGACGCCCGCGTTCTGGTTGCTCTTCTCCATCTTCGGGCTCACGTGGATCCCGGTCTTCGTTCCCCTCGTCCACCTGGTCCCGCTGGCCCGGGACCTCGGCGTGGAGCCCCTCCGCGCGGCCACGCTCGTGTCCACGCTCGGCATTGCCGCGGTCGTGGGGCGCCTCGGCATGGGCTGGCTGTCGGATCGCATCGGTCGCCGGGCCATCCTCGCCGGCGGGCTGATCGCCCAGACCGTCTCCTTCGTGATCCTCGGCCACGCCGACGGCGTGCCGGGTCTCTTCGCCGCCGCCGTCCTGTTCGGCTTTTCGTACGGCAGCGTCTCGGTGATCTTTCCCGCGATGGTGGCGGACTTCTTCGGGCGGGCCCACGCGGGCGGGCTGGTGGGCCTGCTGTTCGGACTCGCCGGCCCCACCGCCGCGCTGGGGCCGGTGGGCGCGGGCTGGATCTACGATCGCTTCGGCGGCTACGGGCCGGCCTTCTGGCTGAGCGCCGGCCTGAACGTGGCCGCCCTCGCCCTTCTCGTGCGGGCACGCGCGCCGCGGCCTCGACGGGGCGGCGCGCCGTTGATTGACCGGGCCGCGGTGGCCCGCTAGACTGACCCGGCCGCCGCGGACCCGCGGCGCCAAGGAGACCGCATGCCGGGACTCAAGGACCGCTACTGCATCGTGGGCGTGGGCGAGACGGAGTACAGCCGCCACTCGGGCCGCAGCACGCGGGCGATGGCGGTGGAGGCCATTCGCACGGCGATGGACGACGCCGGGCTCGCCGGCGCCCAGGTCGACGGGATGATGTCCTACCAGAGCGGAGACTCCATCGTCTCCAACTGGGTCTCCGGCGACCTCGGCATGCGGCTGAACTTCTACATGGACGTGTTCGGCGGCGGCTCCTCCACCGAGGCCCTCATCGGGCTCGCGATCGGCGCCATCGAGGCGGGCATGTGCAACACGGTGGCCCTCTTCCGCTCGATGAACGGCTATTCCGACTTCCGCATCGGCGGCACCGGCGCCCGCGCCGCCCAGCCCGTCCGCGGCATGGACCTCGCGCAGGTGCCCTTCGGCATGCGGAGCGCCGGCCAGAACTTCGCCCCCAGCTTCATGCGCCACATGTACGAGTACGGCACCACGTCGGAGCAGGTGGCGGCGGTGCGGGTGGCCCACAGCAAGCACGCCTCCCAGAACCCCAAGGCGTTCCAGAAGAGTCGCGTCACGGTGCAGGACGTGGTGGGCTCACGGTGGATCGTCAAGCCCCTCCACCTCCTCGACTGCTGCCTCGAGACCGACAACGCCACCGCCCTCATCGTCACGTCCGCGGAGCGCGCGCGCGACCTCAAGCGGAAACCCGTCTACATCATGGGCGTGGCCGGCCGGGTCAACAAGCCGCGCACCGACTTCCACTGGGCCCACGGGCCCATCAGCCGGGTCGCCGGCTACTACGCCAAGGACATCGTGTTCGGCCAGGCCGGCATCGGCCCCGAGGACGTGGACATCACCGGCTCGTACGACGCCTTCACCTTCACCACCATGCTGCAGCTCGAGGAGTACGGGTTCTGCAAGAAGGGCGAGGGCGGCGCCTACGTCTCCAGCGGCATCATCGAGCTGGGCGGCAAGCGCCCCAACAACACCTCGGGCGGCCACCTCTGCGAGGGGTACACGCACGGGATGAGCATGGTGATCGAAAACGTGCGCCAGCTCCGCGGCACCGTGGACGACTACTGCCCCGGCGCAGCGGAGGGCACACACTCCTACGACTACACGCCGGGCCGCTGCCGGCAGGTCAGGGACGCCCGGATCACGATGAATCTCGGCTGGGCGATGCCGCCGACCAGCTCCGCCCTGATCCTCCACAACTGAGCGGAGCCCGCGCCATGGCCAACGTCGAGTACCGCGGCATGAACCTGGTGATCCCCGAGAACGACTCGGAGTGGCGCGAGCACTTCCAGCTCGCGCGCGAGCGGCAGAAGCTCGTGCTGCGCAAGTGCGCGGCCTGCGGCCTCCTCCGCTACCCGCCCAGTCACGGCTGCCCCTGGTGCCCGTCGCAGCAGTGGACCTGGCAGGACGTGTCGGGCGGCGGCCACATCTACTCGTACGAGATCGTGCACCACGCCATCCAGCCCGGCTTCAAGGATTGGACCCCCTACGCGGTGGTGCTGGTGGAGCTGGACGAGCAGCGCGGCAAGCCCACCGCCGACGAGGGGCTCCGCGTCATTGCCAACCTCGTCACCCCGGACTTCCGCCCCGAGCCGGAGGCCAACGTGGCCATCGGCAAGCGCGTGCGCGCGGTGTTCCAGACCCTCTCCGAGGATTTCGCGCTCCCGCAGTTCGCGCTCACCGACGAGCCGCCGGTGGGCCGCGCCTGGCGCTTCCCCGGCTGACGCTCGGCTCCCCTCGTGGTCCAGGTCTTCCTCACCGTGGACAGCGAGGTGTGGCCGGCGACCCCGGCCGCGTTCGGCACGCCCGGGGCGCCCCTGGACCTCGAACCCGCGATCGCGGCGTATTTCGACGGCCACACCCGGTCGGGTGACTTCGGCGTGCCCTTCCAGCTCGAGCGTCTGCGCGAGCACGGCCTCCGCGCCACGTTCTTCGTGGAGCCCCTCTTCAGCCTGCTCGCCGGCCGCCCCACCCTCGCCCGCATGGTCGAGCTCATCCAGACGGCGGGCCAGGACGTGCAGGTGCACGCGCACACGGAGTGGCTGAGCCTCGTCACCGAGCCGGGGCTTCCCCGTGAGGGCCACTCGGTGGTGCGGCGCTATCCCGAGGCCGAGCAGGCCGCGATCATCGGACGCGCCGCCGCGCTGCTGCGCGAGGCGGGGGCTTCACGCCTCCGAGCGTTCCGCGCCGGCGGCTACGGGGCCGACCTCGCCACGCTGCGCGCGCTCACGACCTGCGGCCTGCCCATGGACACGAGCCTCAACGTGCCCTACCTGGGCGGCCCGTGCGATATCCGCGCCGCCGGTCCGGCGCTACAGCCCTTCGACCTGGGTGGCACCCTGGAGGTGCCGATCACCTACTTCCAGGACTGGCCGGGACATCACCGTCCGCTACAGCTTGGCGCCTGCTCGTCCTGGGAGATCGAGGCCGCGCTCTGGGGCGCGGCGCGGGCAGGCTGGCGCGCCGCGGTGCTGGTCTTCCACTCCGTGGAGCTGCTCAAGCGGGTACCCGACATGGCCTTCACCGGCGTCACCCGTCCCGAGCGTGTGGTGGTGCGCCGGTTCGAGCGCCTGTGCCGATTCCTCGGCCGGCACCGCGACGTGTTCGAGACGGCCACCTTCGGGTCGGTGGACGAGACGCGCCTGCGCGGCGCGCAGCCCCGCGCGGGGCTCAGCTCTCACGTGGGCCGGACGGCGTGGCGCTACGTGGAGCAGATCGCCGCGCGCCTCGGCTGAGCCGGCCGAG
Organism: Candidatus Methylomirabilota bacterium; assembly: GCA_035281625.1. Lineage (GTDB taxonomy): Bacteria > Methylomirabilota > Methylomirabilia > Rokubacteriales > CSP1-6 > DASRWT01. Next base: position 6,453 of record DATEDO010000026.1, on the reverse strand, counting down.
CAGCGCGCCCAGCCCTCCCGCCACCGCCTTCCGCCCCACGCCCGCGAGGTCGGCGAGGGCGGGCAGCGGATCGCGCCAGCGGAACACGAAGTAGCGAGCGCGGGGGCGGAAGAAGTCTCCCACGTAGGCGGTGACCTCGCGCCATCGTGAGAAGCGCAGCCGCCGGTCCTGCACCGCGCCCGGGTCGAACAGCACGGTGAAGAGCCGGCGCGTGTCCGGAATCACGAAACGGCAGCGGAGCCCGGCGCGAAAGGGCGCGGCCGCGGGGACGCGCCCGAGCCCCAGCACGCTGTAGGTGTACCACGCGAAGGGCGCGCCCGCGTGATAGGCCAAGGGCTGGCTGCCCCAGAAGCGCCCATTCACCTCCATGAAGACGGAACGCCCGGTGGCGGGATCGTGGCGGTACTCGACCATGGCCGGCCCCTCCCATTCGAGCCGGCGAAGGAGATCCACCGAGCGCGCGAAGAGCTCCGCATGCTCGGACAGGCTCACGCTGACCGCGGCGGTGGCGATGCCGCCCTCGGGCGGCCATTCGCGCAGGCGCCGGTGCTGGAAGCGCAGGAGCGGCTCGCCGCGGTGCATGAACACCATGTGCCCGATGCCGTGGCCGGGACAGAACGCCTGAACGAGCGGGAACCGGCCGACGGGGGCGTAGCGGAGCAGCGCGGCCCGCAGCTCCGCGGCGTCGTAGCAGTACTCCGCCTTCAGCACGGGGAGTCCGGCGCCGCGAAGCCGCGCGCCCACCGCCACCGGGTCGCCCCACTTGAGCACGACCGGATAGCGGGCCGCCGCCGCCACGCCCGGCACGTCGGCGGTCGAATCGGCCGGCCAGGTCTCGGGCACCTCGATGCCGGCGTCCCGCGCGGCCGCGCACGCCACCGCCTTGTCGAGCACGCGCGCCATGCGCGCCGCCTCGGGCACGAGGGGCTGAAGCTCGCCGAGGGCCGCGCGCTCGCGATTCACCCAGAGGATGTCGCGCTCGGAGACCGTCATGAGGAAGCGCGCGTCGTGGCGGGTGGCGATGTCGCGGATGAGGGCGAGGGTCTCCGCGTCGCCTGCCGGCGCGACCCAGCCCCGGCGGAGATAGCGCGAGTGGAGCCCCACTCCCTCACGGCTTCGCGCGATCCCGTACACCGCGACCCCCCGCTCGCCAAGCTCGCGAATGACGGTGAGCCCGATCGGGGTGTCGATGCCGAGCAGGACCACCGGCGGGAGCGCCGGCGTTCCCCCGGTCACCTCAGCCGCCCTCGAGCGTCCGGCTCAGCGCCCGGCGCACGGCCCTGGGAAGCTTGATGCCGCGCGCGCGGAACCAGCGATTGATCGCGTGGGCCGCGTCCATGGCGTGGATGCGGGCCCGGGCATAGCGCCGGGCGAGCGGGCCCGCGTCGCGCATGCGCCGCTCGCCGTCATAGAAGTCCACCTGGCCGCGCGCGAGCGCCCCCAGCACGAAGTCGGCGGTGAGTGGACCGGGCTCGGTGAGCCGCATGTGGATGGGCGCGAGCTGATCGAGCTGATGGAAGTCCATGCCCACCACCGGCACCACGGAGGGCCGCGCGCGCCGCACCCGGGCGAGCAGGCGCTCGCTCTGGGGCCGGAAATGGAAGCGCCCGTCGTGCTTGGTGTTGAGGATCTCCACCGCATCGCACTGGCCCACCACCCAGTCCGGGTAGCGGTAGCCCGCCTTGATGGGATGGGAGAGCACGCAGAGCCGGGCGTGGGGGCGCAGCGAATCGAAGATGGCGCGGTTGTCGCGGAAGTTCACGGTGGCCGGCGAGAGCCCGAGGAAGTAGATGGTGAAGCAGTCCATCTCGATCCCGGGGATGAAGAGGAACTCGCCGTCGGAGTGGGCGCGGCAGTCCGCGATGATGGCGTCGACGTCGGGCTGCGTCAGGTGCTCGATGTGCTCGGTCATGCACGCGAAGTCCAGGCCGGCAGCGCGGAAGGTCCGGCGCAGCTCGGCGTAGGTCAGCGAGCCGTCGAAGGAGCGCGTGGAGTGCGCGTGCGCGAGTCCGCGAAGCCGGCGCGTGCCGTCCACACCCTCAGTATAGCGTCAGGGCGCGGTGAGGCGGGCGATGATGGCGTCGAAGGCCTTGTCGGCCAGCGCCCGGACCTCGTCCCGGGTCAGGGGCTGTATGGGATGGGGCACCATCACCGTCTGATAGTCCTGCGCGCCCAGCGCCGCCGCCTGCGCACGCGCCGCCCGCTGGAACTCCGTCGAGATCACCGTCGCGGTGGGGATCCCGTTGTCCTCGAAGAACACGCCGTCGTGCACACTGCACGTTGTGCAGGACCCTCAGTCGGCGAGCCCCTCCACCAGCACCTCCGTCTCCTTCAGGATGAGGGCCCGCAGGTCCTCGGGCGCGGGGCGCGCGAACGTGGGCTTCTTGCGGCGGTGGATGGCCTTGGGATGGTGCCGCTCGCGCAGCAGCTCCTCGATCCGATCGAGCAGGTGATCGCCCTTGGCCTTGGAGATGTCGAGCAGGGTGATGACCTTGCCCTCGAGGCTGGCGGGACGGGGGGCGGTGCGGCGGGGCACCGCGACGGAATCGGTGGGGTCCAGGAACTCCTCGGCCATGCCATGGTCCTCCTACGCGCCGTCGTGTATCGGCTTCGTTACCATGCGCGACATCTTGGGAAAAGTCCAGCCTGCGATCACCGCGGTGAAGCGTCCGGCGGTGCCGCCCGCGACGACGAACTTGAAGTTGGCGGGCTCGCGCACCTTGGCGATCAGGGTCGCGTGGGTGGCGGGATCGGCGAACTTGGCGAGCACCTTCGCGGGCAGCCCCTCGCCGCCGTTGACGCCGGGGAGGAGGTCGCGCACCGGCTTGCGGAGCCGCTCCCATAGAAAGCTCCGCATGCGCTCGGGATCCCACCCATCCACGGCGAGGAGCCGCGCGTGCTCGGGCGAGAAGACGAGCACGGTGTCGCCGTGGTGGGTGGACTTGTGGTGGGACATCACCGCCACCGAGTGCATGACGGTGAGCAGGAGATCCTCGCCGTGGTGGCTCTGGTGGTCGTACACCACCTGCGGCGCATAGCCGGCGAAGACCGACACCGTGTCCTCGCCCGGCGCGAAGCCCTGCTGCACCGACAGCGGCGGCCAGGGGCTCTCCTCCTCGTTCTCCCCGATGCAGTACGTGAAGTACCCGGGGTGCGCCAGGGTGGACATGGTGATCCCGCCCGCCGCCGCCCCGCCCACGTTGCGGACGATGAGGCGCAGAGCCCGGCCGATGGTGGCGTTGGCGCGGTGCCCGGGGCCGAACACGCCCGCCGCGCAGTTGATCTGGAGCCGCGCGCGGACGGGGCCATTGATGATGAAGAGCGGGGCCGCGCTGTTCGTGGTCGCGGACACCCCGTGCAGATCGAAGGCGTCGTCGCACATCGCCTCCACGCCCGCGAGCACCACCGGCAGATACTCCGGGCGGCACCCCGCCATCACCGCGTTCACCGCGACCTTCTCCACCGTGGCGCGGCCGAAGTTCGGAGGAACGAGAGCGACCAGCGCGTCGCCGGGCCGCCCGGACGCCGCCACCGCCGCGGCCACGCGCTCGCGGGTGGGCGGGACGACGGGCAGGCCGTCGGTCACGCCCCGCGCGTGGAGCGTCTCGTAGGGATCGTCGGCGGGCGTGGCCACGGGCGCCGCTAGCGCGTCACGAGCGGCAGGCGCGGAAGTTGGCGTAGTCGCCGGCGGCGCGGCTCTTGGTGTCGTCGGCGTCGGTGAGCACGGAGATGCCGGCCGGCTTGGGCACCTCGTCGTCCTTGAAGCGGGCGCGAAAGTCCCGGGCCACGTCGACCCGCTCCTCCACCCACTCGCCCCGCGGCGCGCTCCCGGTGCGCAGCACCGTGACCTGGGTGAGGCCGGCGCTCGAGGTCAGCGGCGTGCCCTTCGGCACCACCGCGCTCCAGATGTACTTGAGTGACTTGACCGACACCGAGCTGTGGGGCCACACCGCGTACACCGCCAGCGCGCTGTCATTGGTCTTGCTCTGCCGCTCGTCCGAGCCGCGCGGCGGCTCCTTGAGGCGCCAGGCCCAGGCGAGCACCGGATAGGCCGCGACGTCCCACGTTATCTCGCGCGCGGCCTGGATCCCGATGCCCTCGGACACCGCGGCCAGGTAGCGGCGCCCACCTTCCTCGCGCACCGCGTAGACGCCCTTCCCTGAATCCTTGCGGAGCTTCCAGCCCGCCGGGAGCTCGCCCGGCGCGGCCTTCGAGAAGTCCTCCAGCACGATGCAGTCGGCGGCGGGGGCGGGCGCGGGGATCAGGAGGAGGACGGCGAGCAGAAGGCCGAGCAGCCGCATGCCTCCAGCATGCATGGCTATCGGCCGCGGCGCCACCACTGGTGGACGAGCTGATCCACCACCTGGACGAGCTGGGCCACCGTCCGGCACTCCTTGACGATGTCGCACGACGGGGTGTAGAGCGGCATCACGCTGTCACCGATGCCCCAGCCCCACTGCCCTTCCGGATTCAGCCAGATGATGCCCTTCACCCGCTCGCGGATGAGCCGGATGGCCCACGCCTGTGGGTCGTTGTAGTTGTTCCGCGCGTCGCCGAGGATGAGGACGGTGGTCTTCCGGTCCAGGGTGTCCAGCTCGGTGCGCACGAAGCGGTTGAAGGCGTAGCCGAAGTCCGAGCGGCAGTGGTAATCCACGGGGGAGCCCTTGAGCGCCCACTCGATGGCGCGGTCCACCGGATACGTGTTGAAGGCCTGCGTCACCTCGGCGATCTCCGACACGAACACGTAGGAGCGGACGCGCGAGAAGCACTCCTGGAGGCTCCACACGAGCTGGAGCATGAAGCGCGAGGCGTTCCGCACCGAGTCCGAGACGTCGCAGAGCGTGACGAGCTTCGGCTTCTCGCGGTGCCGCCGGCGGAAGCGCACCTCCATGGGGATGCCGCCGTACTGGAGGCTCTGTCTGATCGTCCGCCGGGAGTCCAGCCGCCCCTTCTCCTCCTGACGCTGGCGGAGGGCGAGGGCGTCCTTGATCTTGCGGGCGAGGCGCGCCACCACCGCCTTCATCTGCGCCACCTCGTCGGGCGAGAGGGCGAACAGCGGCTTGTCGGTGAGGACCTCGCGCGTGAGCTTCTCGCCCTCGCGGAAGGCGCGCCGCTCCAGCTCGCGCTCCACGTGCTGGCGAATCATACGCCGGAAGGCCTCCAGGCGGAGGTCGAGGTAGTTGCGGATGCGCGCGAGCTGGCCGGGGTCGAGGCCCTGCGCCTCCAGCATCTGCATGATGCGGGAGAGGTCACGCTCGATGGCCTCCCAGTCGAACTTGTCGTAGATGCGGCGGGAGAAGTAGCCGATCTGGAGGAAGTACATCAGCCGCTCGAGCCCCGCTCCCTGCCCCTGGCCGCGGATGGCCATTTCCATCTCCGCGCCCTCGCCCTGGAGCATGAGCTGGGTCATCTCGTCCAGATCGAGGCCGTCCTCGGCCATGAGCCGGTCGAGCATCTCCCGCATCTTCGGGTCCTCGGGCCCCAGGGCCTTCCTGAGCCCGGCGCCGAGCGCCTGGAGGTCGAGGAAGTAGAGGTCGAAGATGCGGTCGAAGGTGGGAAGGTCGCGGGCCTCTTTCACCAGGGTGGCGGCGAGCGCGGATTTGAACGTCTCGCGGGTCTCCACGCCGATCTCGGTGGCGGCGGAGAGCGCGTCCAGCGCCTCACTGGTGGAGATGCGCAGCTCGGCCCGGCGCAGGTCGCTGATGAACTCGAGGATCCGCTGATCCATTTATCTGGTCGCCTGGCGTCGGATGTTCACGGTATGCGGTTGGGCCTCTTCGCCCCTGCGGGGCTCATCGGGGCGTCGTCTCCCGGGTGAGCCCCAGCGCTCGGTGGGGCTCATCGGGGCGTGGTCGCCACCGTGAGCACCTGCGCTCGGCTGGGGCTCATCCGGCGCGGTCATCGCGTGAATGTCACCCAGGAGGACTTGAAGACGTCCTCGTTGCCGTCGCGGGTGATGGGGTAGAGGCGCCCGTCCTCGAGCCGCAGAAGGCCGTGGAAGGACCCGCGGCAAACGAAGTGAGCCTGCTTGAGCTTCCACCCGAGGGCTCCCGCCGGCGTCTCCTCGTCCAGCTCGACCGCCCGCGTGACGTCGGGCACGTCCCCCACGAGGTGCAGCACGCGCACCGGCCCTTCGGCGCAGCGGAGCCCCAGCACCACCTTGTAGGCGAGCCCTTGACGGAACGTCTCCACCGTCATCTCGCCGGGGTGGAGGAGATGCGGCACCGCGTCCGGCATCACCGTGCTGAAGAAGTCCCGCGGCGTGGGATGCACGTAGTAGAAGTGCCAGCGTCCCGCGGCCAGGATCCAGAGCTTGGTGTACTCGCCCAGCGCGCCGGAGATGCAGCGCCCGCCCTCGATGAACACCGGGCCCGAGGGGCCCAGCTCGGGCAGGCGGATCCGGGGGCAGGGAAACCACAGCTCCCGGAACTCGGTCAGCCGCGTCCAGTCCAT
>DATEDO010000025.1:0-11104 GCA_035281625.1 Candidatus Methylomirabilota bacterium | reverse complement strand
GGGCGCCGGGGCCGCGCTGGTCGGCGGGCTCGCGGTGCTCGCGCTGGTGTTCGGCTGGCTCGCCTGGCGCGGCGGGCTGCCCGCGTTCGTGGCGGAGTACACGGGCTATGTCTTCCCCTTCTACGCGCGGCTGGGCCGCGAGCCCCTCTGGCAGGCCATCGGCGGGCACGCCTACGCGCGGCCGCTCCTGGCCCTGATGCTCGCCCTCGTGGCGTGGGGGCTCGCGGTGCCCGCGCGGCCCGGCTTCGGCATCCGGCGCCCCCTGGCGGTGACGGGCGCGATCGCGGGGGTGCTGCACTTCGTGCTGCAGGGCAAGGGCTGGGAGTATCACCTCTATCCCGTCACCTTCTTCCTCTGCGCGCTCGCCGCCCCCGCCCTCCGCGCGCCGGAGCCCGAGGCCGCGCCCCGGGAAAGCCCGCGGGCCTGGCCGCCCGCGCCGCGCGAGATCTCGCGCGCCGCCAGCGCCATTCTCTTCGCGGCGACCTGCCTCGTGCTGGGCGCCAAGGCGGTGGAGGCGATGGACGCGCCCTGGATCGACGAGAAGGCGCGCCGCGTGGCCGCCCTCGCGCGCGACCTGGCCCCGCGCGTCGCGCCCGGGGATACCGTGCAGGTCATGGATGTCACGGCGGGCGGGCTCCACGCCCTCCTGCGCATCGAGCGCCGGGAGCCCACGCGCTTCCTCTACGACTTCCCGTTCTTCCACGACGCGGCCGATCCCCGCATCCAGGCGCTGCGCGCCGAGCTGGTGGCGGAGCTGGAGCGGGCGCGGCCGGCGGCGGTCGTGGTGATGCGGGAGTCCTGGCCCCGGCCGGGCTACGAGCGCCTCGACGAGTTCCCCGCGCTCCGCGACATTCTCGCCCGCGACTATTCCCTCGACGTCGACGGCGACGGCTACCGGATCTATGCGAAGCGACGCGGTTCATAGAGTCATCGGCGCCTACGACGACTGGATCGTCCGCGCGTACTGCCGGGGACGCTTCGGCATCCTGCGGCAGCGCTTCCTCGACGAGATCGGCCAGTATCTGCCCGAGCGCGGGCGGGTGCTGGACGTGGGCTGCGGCTTCGGGCTCTTCTCGCTCTACTACGCGAGCGTGCGGCCCGGCCTGACGCTGGAGGGCCTCGACCGCAACCCGCGGCGCATCGCCATGGCGCGGGCGGCGGCCCAGCGGCTCGGTCTCGGCAATGTCCGCTACGAGGTGGGCGACGCGACCGATTTCCGAGGAGGCCGCCTTTTCGACGGCGCCTACATGCTCGACATCGTCCATCACATCCCGCCCGAGGCCGTGCGCCCGCTGCTGGAGCAGCTCGGCAAGGTGCTGCCCGCCGGCGCCCGCCTCGTGGTGAAGGACGTGGACAGCCGCCCCGCCTACAAGCGCTGGTTCACCCACGCCCTCGATCTGGCGATGGATCCCCGCACGCCCGTGCACTACTGGCCCGCCGAGGAGCTGCAGGCCCTTCTCGAGTCGGTGGGCTTCCGCGTCTACCGGCATCTCATGGTGGACCTGTTCCCGTATCCGCATGTCCTCTACGTGGGGGAGCGGCTCCCGTGATCTCGACCCTGCTCCGCGCCGAGGCCCTCACCGCCGGCTACGGCAAGATGCCGATTCTCCACGATGTGACGTTCATCGTGACCCCCGGCGAGCTGGTGGCGGTGATCGGCCCCAACGGGGCCGGCAAGTCCACCGCCTTCAAGGTGATCGTGGGCTTCCTCAAGCCGACCGAGGGGCGCGTGCTGTTCGACGGCGACGACATCACGGGGCTGCGCCCCGACCAGGTGCTCCGGCGGGGGCTCGCCTACGTGCCCCAGGGCCGCATCGTGTTCCCGCAGATGACAGTCCTGGAGAACCTCGAGATGGGGGCGTACATCGAGCGCGATCCCCTGAAGATCAAGGCCTCGATGGACCGTGTCTACGCGCTCTTCCCCATTCTCTTCGAGCGCCGGCACCAGCGAGCCGGCACCATGTCCGGCGGCGAGCAGCAGATGGTGGCGATCGGGCGGGCTCTCATGACCCATCCCAAGCTCGTACTCCTGGACGAGCCCTCCCTGGGGCTGTCGCCCAAGTACGTCGCCCTCATCTTCGAAAAGCTCGTGGAGATGAAGAAGAGCGGCTACACCCTCATGGTCGTGGAGCAGAATGCCGCCAGGGCGCTGGACGTGGCCGACCGGGGGTATGTCCTGGAGCTGGGCCGGAACCGCTTCGACGGCGCGGGCCGCACGCTGCTCGCCGACCCCGAGGTCAAGCGCCTTTACCTCGGCGGGTGAAATAAAGTACAATCCGCGCCATGCGCCTGGGTCGATCTCTCGTCACCATGGTCGTTCTCGTCGCGGGCATGCTGATCGGGTTCCTCGGCTGGTCGCAGAGCTCGGTGGCGAAGACGGAGCCCACGACGGGACGCGGCGAGGCCGCGGCGCCTCACGCCAGGCCCAATCCGCACCTCGTGAGCGGCCAGAAGGTGTACGCGCAGTACTGCGCGACGTGTCACGGTGAGGCCGGCAAGGGCGACGGGCCCGGCGGCGCGAACCTGCCCATCAAGCCGCAGAACCTGGCGGACGGGCGCATCATGAACGTGCTGCCCGATCACATGCTCGTGCGCGCGATCGGCCTCGGCCCGCAGTCGATCGGGCTGTCGAACCTGATGCCGCCGTTCAAGCCCACGCTGTCCGACCAGCAGATCTCCGACGTCGTCGCCTACATCCGCACCCTTGCCGAGCCGCCCTTCGATCCCAAGGGGGTGCTGCCGGTGCCGGAGCAGCGCGAGGGACCGGTGCAGCCCATCTTCTTCAGCCACGTCATCCACGCGGGCGCCTTCAAGATCGACTGCCAGTACTGCCACGCGGGCGCGCGCCGCTCGGCGACGGCGGGCCTGCCCTCGGTGGAGCGCTGCATGGGCTGCCACAAGATCGTGGCCGCGCAGGGCAATCCCGAGGTGCAGAAGCTCCACGGGTTCTGGGAGCGCAAGGAGCCCATCCCGTGGGTGCGCGTGTTCAAGGTGCCCGAGCATGCGAAGTTCGTGCACAAGAACCACATCCAGGCCGGGCTGCCCTGCCAGACCTGCCACGGCCGCGTCGAGGCCATGGAGCAGGTGTCCGCCGGCGTGACGGGCCAGAGCATCGTGAACGACGTGAAGAACCTCGCGCTGATCCCGACCGAGCCGAACAAGCTCAGCATGGGCTGGTGCGTGGAGTGCCATCGCGCCGCCAACAGCGGGCAGATCGCCAGCCTCTCCTGGATCCCCAAGCCGCTGCCCAAGCTGAGCAAGGAGAAGTTCGACGCACCGCTCGAGTGCGTCACCTGCCACCATTGATTGCCATGATCAACATGCTTCTCGCATGTTGACCGTGGTGCAATCGGTTAGGGCGGCCCGCTGAAGCCACGGGCCTATGGCCCGCGGTGAGGTTCTCAGCGGTGAAGGGCTACAGGATCGCGGTGAAGCTCCGGAGGTCGGGGCAGGTGTCGAGCGTTTCCACCATTTCCCGTACCGCGTCGGTGCGCTCCGCGCTCAGCACGACGCCGGCGCAGCCCTCGAACTTCTCTCGGAGCTGAGCGGGAGTGAGCGGGTTGCCGGGATGGCCCGGCACCTGGCGCGGGCCCAGCTCGAGCGTGCGCCCGTCGGCCAAGTGCACCCGGACGCGGGACCACATGTGTCGCTCGAGATCGCCCGGGATCTCGGGATCCACCACCATGCGCACGCGCGGAAGGATGGCGCGGATGGCAGGGTCCTGCGCCTTCTCGTCGGTGAAGGTCCGCATGTCCATGCGGTCCTCCACCAGCGCCGCCGCCGCCGCGAACTGACCGGAGAACTTCGCCTCGAGGCCGGTGCGGGGATTGGCGTGGATGAGGATGTTGGGCACCGAGGCGTGCACCCCCACCGTGACCTCGGCGATGTCCGCCGGCCGGAGGGTATGGGCTTGCCGGAGCTCGCGGGCGGCGTCGATGATGGAATGCGTGCAGGCGCAGGACGGGTAGGGCTTCACCGCGACGCCGGTGGTGAGGATCTTCCACGGCGCCCCCAGCGTGGCCAGGCGCTCCAGCTTGAGCGCGCCCGCGCCCAGCACCGCGAAGAATCCCTGCGTCCCCTCCAGCGCCTGCTCGGACGCCGTCCAGCCCTCGCGCGCGAGCAGCGCGGCGAGCACGCCGCTCCGCGCGGCATGTCCGGCATGGAAGGGCTTGGTCATGGTCCCGAAGTTCTCCTTGAGGCCGGAAGACTGGGAAGCGGCCACCGCCAGCGCGGTGCGCGTCTGCGGCGCGTCCAGGCCGAGCAGGCGGGCTGCCGCCGCGGCGGCGCCCAGCGTACCGAGCGTACAGGTGGCGTGCCAGCCGTGATGGTAGTGGGCGGGGTTCAGCACCTCCGCCACGGTGGTTTCCACCTCGAAGCCCAGGAGGAAGGCGTGCACCAGGCTCCGCCCGTCCACCAGCGCCAGCTCGCCGGCGGCCAGGGCCGCCGCGAGCACGGGCGCGGAGGGATGCCCCATCATGCCGAAGTTGGTGTCGTCGAAGTCGAGGGCATGGGCGGCGGTGCCGTTGGCGAGCGCCGCCCACACGGCGCCGGTGCGCGTGCCCGCGCCGATCACGGTGGCGAGCGGGGCCCCGCCCTCGGCGGCGGCGACCTTCCGCACGATGCGCGCGGGCTCCTCCACGGAGCCCGCCAGCATCACGCCCAGCGTGTCGAGGATGGCGCGACGGGCGGCGTCCACCGCCTCGGCCGGGCAGTCCTCCCAGCGGCTCTTGACGACGAACTCGGCGATGGCGGCGGTGGCGCGGATGGGGTCCATCGGGGCCTCCTCGTGAAGGTGAAACGAGGGTAGCCCGTCCCTCCGCCCGCGGTCAATCCGCCGCCGCGCCGCCGAGCCTACGAGAGCTCGAGGGCCTGCGCCGCGGCCGAGAAGGTGGCGGCGATGCGGACCGCGTCATTGACGTGCTCGGGCGTGAGCCCGCCGTCGGTCACCGCCTGCTCGTGGGCGCGCACGCACGCCTCGCAACCGTTTATCGCGCTCACGGCCAGCGAGAATAGTTCGAAGTCCACGCGATTGGTGGCGGGCTGGGCGAGCCGGTTCATCCGCAGGCCGGCGCGCAGCTCGCCGTAGATGGGCTTTCCGACCATGTGGCGGAACCGGTAGTAGACATTGTTCATCGCCATGAGGGCGGCGGCGGCGCGGGCGTCCTCCACCACCGCCCCGTCCACGGCGGCGGCCGCGGCGGCAAGCACGGCGTCGCGCAGCCGCGGATTGCGGGCGGCGATGGCCGAGGCCACCGCCACCCCCCAGCGCTGCGCCTCGGAGAGCGCTCCGTCCTTCAGCACGGACTGGATGTTCAGCCGGATGTCCTTGGCCGCGTCCGGCAGCGCGGTACGGAGCGCCTCCAGGGCTTCCACGTCAAGCGACCTGCAGCGTGGGCTCGCCCTTGCGCCAGTTACAGGGGCACAGCTCGTCGGTCTGCAGTGCGTCCAGCACCCGCAGCACCTCGTCCACGTTACGGCCGACCGAGAGGTCATTGGCGCTGGCGAAGCGGATCACGCCCTCGGGGTCGACGATGTAGGTGACCCGAAGCGGCACGCCCTCTTCCTTGTGCAGGACGCCCAGCGCGGTCGACAGCTCCCGCTTGGTGTCGGCGAGCATGGGGAACGGAAGGTCGCGGAGGTCGGGATGGTCGCGGCGCCACGCGAGATGCACGAAGTGGGTGTCGGTGGAGAGACCGAGCACCTGCGCGTCGCGCTCGGCGAACTCGCGCTCCTTCTTCCCGAACTCGGCGATCTCGGTGGGACAGATGAAGGTGAAGTCCATGGGCCAGGCGAAGAGCACCAGCCACTTGCCGGGGTAGGTTCTCTTGGTGATGGTGGCGAACTCGCGGCCCCTGTCCAGGCTCACCGCGGCCTGGAGGGCGAACTCGGGCAGGCGATCTCCAACAGTCAGCATGTGTCGCTCCTATGGTGATGGTCGAATGTTGGTTGCGGGTGCGGGCCGACTCGCCGTGGGGCGGCCGGCCACTCCTTCCGATGGGGTCCCGGCGGCCGGGGATTCCGGGATTCAGGGAACCTGCCCATTTTGATTAGGGTACCCTAATGACGGGCGGGCCGGGCCCGCCGCGGGCCGGGGTATCATCGACCTCGTGATGCGCCGCCCGTTCGCCCGTCCCGGCCTCGCCGCGCTGGCGACGGCGGCCCTGCTGGGGCTCCTCACCGCGGCTCCGGCCTCCGCCCAGCTCTTCTTCTCCACCGAGCCGGGCTCGCCCTATCGGGTCGGGCCCCTCATCGTCCGGGCCAGCGTGACGCCCGACAATCAGGGCGCCGAGATCAGCGTGGTCTGGAGTCTCACGCTGCCGAGCCGCGAGTCCGCGCCGCGGCCGCAGGACCTCTATCTCCTCTGGCCCGGGGAGGTGACGGGCGCCGGCTCCACGGGCAAGCCCGATCCCGCGCTGGCCAAGGCGGTGACCGCGCTCGGCTTCGATGTGATCGGCGAGGGCCGGCTGCCGCTCTACACGCAGAGCCTCGCCGAGGGGGATGCCGCCGCCAATGCCCAGCCCGTCGAGGGCGGGGCGCCGTACGTGACCTTCGTGCAGTACGGGGGCGCGCTCGGCCTTTCACCGCCCGCGACGTGGATCCGCATTCCGTGGACGCCGCGCATGGCCGACCCGCGCTGGCTGGTCGCTCTCCGCATGCGGAGCCCCGCCCTCATCAAGCCCAAGCAGGCGACCTGGCTCGAGCGCGCGGTGCTGGGCCAGCGCTACTCCCTCACCGTGAGCTTCAACGAGGTGCGCGACCGGCCGCTCTTTGCCATGTACTTCGCTCACCGCGACCGCGCCCTGCGGCTGGCCGACGCACCCGCCGAGCTGGTGGTGAACTTCCCCCAGGCGGACCAGCTCAAGATCGACGACGTGTACCCGCGCACCACCATCCGTCGACTGTCCGAGACGCTCGAGAGCACGGAGGTGGTCTCGCTCTTTCTCGACGCCTCCGGGGGGATCTCGCCCCAGCACCTGGCCATCCAGTACGGCTACTTCTCGAAGCTCCAGGCCGCGGCCCTGGTCGTCGTGCCCACCTTCTTCCTCGCCCTGGGCTACGCGGTGGGCCCTGCGCTGGGCCGGGTGGGCGCCCATCTCGCGTCCGCCCTCATGAGCCACGTGTACCTGGGCGCGTGGAACCGCGCGCCCCGCGAGCGCGTGACCGGCACCTTCGTGCCGGACGACGTGATCGCGCGCATCGTGCCTGGTCGCACCACGCTGGAGGAGGTGCTGGCCCTCGCGGGTCCCGACGCCGAGCGCCACGAGCGCTTGGCTCCCCAGCGCGGTCGCACCCTGCTCTACCGCGGCAAGCGCGTGCGGCCTCAGACCGGCCGCATACTCGGCTGGTTCTCCACGGTGCGCGCCTTCGAAGTGGAGGAGCAGACCGTGACCGTCGTCTTCGACGGTGACGTCGTCCGAGACGTCCAGGCCGATATCCGCCGCTCCCGGGCCGCCACGCCACAGGGCTGACCGGCGGCTGAGAACGGTCCAGATGCGAGGCGGCACCCGAAGGCCGCCCCCGAGGCGTACTTTCGTACGTCGAGGGGGCGGCCGAGGGCGCCAACGAAGCAGATGGACGGTTATCGGCCGCCGGACGCAAACCTCTGAGGGAACTGCTTGGCGATGGCCGCGGCCAGCGGATCGGCCACCTTCGCCATGTGTGCGGCGGCGGTGCGCACGTTCTTCCAGGCCTGGGCGTGATTGCCCGTGGCCTGCACGTCGATGACCTCCTTGAGCGTCACGACGTGATGCTTCACGAGGTCGGCCACGACGTCCTTGGGCAGGTTCGGGTTGGCCGCGGCCAGGAAGGCGCCGAAGTCGTCGGTGTAGGCGACGAGGTCGGCCACCGCCTTGTCCTGCTTGGCCTTGTCCCTGGTGGCCACTCCCACCGTGTAGTCGACGACCATGCCGATGTGCTTCCGCCACAGGGGGAGGAAGGCCTTCTCGGCGTCGGGCCCGTACACGGAGCCGATGGCCCGCGCCACGTCCTGCGAGTTACCGTCCAGCGCCGCCGCGGCCGCCTCGAACTCGGCCTTGCGCCCGCCGAGCGCGGCGTTGGTGGCGGCGGCGGCGAGGTAGACGTGCTCGCGCAGCGCCAGGTTCAGGCTCGCGCGCAGCGCCGCCGCGGAGGCCGCCGAGTCGCCGGGATACTTCGCGGGAAACTGCTTGGCGATGGCTCCGGCGAGGGGATCGCCGATCATGGCCATGTGGCCCGCGGCGGTCCGGAGCGCGGTGAAGGCCCTGGCCTGATCGCCGGCGGCCTGAGGATCGATGACGCCCTTGAGCGTGACCACGTGATGCTTCACCAGCTCCGCCACGACGTCCTTGGGAAGATTCGGATTGGCCGCGGCGAGGAAGGCGCCGAAGTCCTGCGTGTAGCCGATCAGGTCCGCCACCGCCTTGTCCTGCTTGGCCTTGTCCCTGGTGGCGACGCCGACGGTGTAGTCCACCGCCATGCCGATGTGCTTCCGCCACAGGGGGAGGAAGGCCTTCTCCGCGTCGGCCCCGTACACCGAGCCGATGGACGTGGCGAGGTCCTGCGCGTTGCCGTCGAGGGCCGCCGCGGCGGCCTCGAACTCCGCCTGGCGGCCGCCCAGCGCGGCGTTGGTGGCGGCGGCGGCGAGGTAGACGTGCTCGGCGAGCAGGGCGTTATAGCCCGTGCGAAGGTCCGAGGCGCTCTTGCTGCCGTGGGCGGCGAGCGCGGGGGTGGTGAGGCCGACGAGCGCGGCGAGCAGCGCCGCGCCGGTGACGCGCGATATCCAGGTCCTCATGATCGTGTCCTCCGTGGGTGTCGGGTGGCTCGTGCGTTACTTGACGATGATCTGGCCCGTCATCGCCTGGTGCCGGTCGCAGAAGTACGCATAGGCGCCGGGCTCGGTGAAGGTGTGGCGATAGGCGGTGCCCTTGCCGTCCAGCCGTGCGTCGAAGCGCGCGTCCTTCCGGCCGGGCGCGCCCGACGTGACGGTGTGGGTGATGTCGTCGCCGTTGGTCCAGATGACGGTGCCGCCGCGCGGGACGGTGAGCGCGGCCGGCGAGTACGCGAAGAGGCGGATGGCGATCTCGCCGCTCGCGGCGTCCGCCGTGCGCCCCGCGTGGAGCGGCGTCTCCGCCGTGGCGAGCGTGGTCAGGGCGGCCAGCGCCGCGATCGCCCACGTGCTCTTGCCCTTCATGGGATCTCCCCTCCTTTCCACCCCTTGCTACGGGCGGACGGGGGGCGCCGGATTCAGCGCGGGCAGATCAATGGAGACGGCGGGTCAGGGCGCGGGGGCGGATCGCCGGACGCTAGCGCCGCCCGCCGGCCAGGCGTACCGCCTCGGGGCGGCGGCGCAGCGCCGCCATGGCCCAGCAGCCGAGGAACGGGCCCGGGGCGAGGACGATGAACGCGTAGCGCCAGCCCACGTGCTGGGCCAGCAGCGGCAAGCCCCAGATCGTCACCATGGTCAAGGCGAAGCCGAGGCTGGTCTGCAGCGTGAGCGCGGTGCCCATGTAGGCGGGCTGCGAGAGCTCCGTCACCGAGGCCGAGAACTGCGCCGAGTCGGCGATGACGCTGATCCCCCACACGATCCCGAAGGCGAGGAGCAGCCAGAGTGGGCTCGCGTAGGCCCAGGCGCTGAGCACGCAACAGGTGCCGGAGATCGCCATCGCCCCGATGGTGACGGTGGTGCGCCCGATCCGGTCGGCGAGCCAGCCGCCCAGGAACGCTCCCGCGGCACCCGCGACGCCGATGGTGACGAAGGCGACCAGCCGCGACGTCCGCGCCGCGTCCCCGCCCAGCGACGCGGCGAGGAACACCGCCAGCCACGACCACACGGCGTAGAGCTCCCACATGTGGCCGAAGTAGCCGAGATTGGCCAGCAACACCGCCCGGTCGCGCAGGACGCGACCGAGCTGACGCGGATCGAACGGCGCCGGGGCCGGCGCGTACGGGCCGTCGGTGACCAGCGTGCCCACGATGAGCGCGCCGACCAGGGCCAGCGCGCTCGACACCGTGAGCACCAGCGCGTAAGACAGCCCCCGCGCGTCCAGCAGTCCCGCGACGAGATGGGGGGTCGCGCTGCCGAGCGTGAGCGCGCCCACCAGCACGCCGATGGCGAGCCCGCGGCCGCGCCCGCTGACATGGCCGGCCGCGATCTTCATGCCGGGGGGATAGACGCCGGCCAGGCAGAGGCCCGTGACGAAGCGCAGCGCCAGCGCCGCGCCGATGCCGTCGGCGAGCCAGGCCAGCGCGAGATTGGCCAGGGCTCCCGCCACCGCGGCCAGGCAGAGCATGCGCCGCGGCGGGAGCACGTCGGGCAGGTTGAGGGCCGCGGAGGCCAGCGCCCCGACCACGAAGCCCAGCTGCACGGAGGCGGTCAGCCAGGCCGCCCCGCTGGGGGAGAGCGCCCAGGCCGCGCTGAGGGCAGGCAGCACCGCGGTGGCCGAGAACCAGAGCGTCATCGCGAGCAGCTCGGCCAGCGCGAGCAGGGTCAGCTGTCCGATCGGCCGGTGAATGTCCGCACGCGTGGGGGGATTCATGAGTGGCCCGGGTCTCCGCCCATCTTACCCGCCTCCGAATGACTGACCCCAGGTGAGTTCACGGTATGCTGGGGCATGGCGCGGAGCCGTGGAGTACGGCTGACGCTGGTCCTCGGCGCGCTGCTCTTCCTCTCGGCGTGCGCCTCCCATCGCGTGGCGACGGCCCCGGCGCGGCCCGCCCCCGTGTCCCCGCCGACCATGCCCGCGCCGCCCACCACTCCCGCGGTGGGGTACGAAGAGGCGGGCGAGGCGTCCTGGTACGGCAATCCCCACCACGGTCGGCGGACGGCGAGCGGGGAGATCTACGACATGAATCAGATGACCGCCGCGCATCGCACCTTGCCCTTCGGCACGCGCGTGCGCGTGGAGAGCCTGCTGGACGGAAGCTCGGTCGAGGTGCGGATCAACGATAGGGGGCCGTTCAAGGACGAGGACAAGCGCATCATTGATCTGTCCTATGCGGCCGCGCGGCTTCTGGGAGCGATCGGCCCCGGCGTGATCCCGATCCGCCTTCGCGTGGTCGCAATGCCGAGCGCCCCGACGGCGGTCAAGCCTCCGCCGCCCACGGCCGCTGCCCCCGTCGCCGCGCC